>DATLOP010000228.1:0-55136 GCA_035536255.1 Solirubrobacteraceae bacterium | reverse complement strand
CGCCGCTCGCGCGCGTCCAGGACGTCGTCGTCGCCGGTGATCAGCGCGGCGTCCCCGGCCACGGCGGCCGCCTGCCCCAGCCGCTTCAGCGCCCCGTCGGCCAGCCGGTCGCCCGCCGACACGACGGCGGCCCAGGGCGTGCGCACCTCGCCCAGGAGCCGCCGCGCGTCGCCCTCGGCGGCCGGCACCGCGCCGGGCAGCGAGGCGCGCGTGGCCTGCGGGTCGCCCCCGCCCGACGTGTCGATGAGCACGGAGATCGGCTGCGGCTCCTCACGGGGCTCGACGAGCGCCGGGGGCGCGGCGAAGCGCCGCAGGTGCGGGCGGATGGACAGGGCGGGCTCGGTCCGCGCGACGAACTGCGCGTACCGGGCTCGCTCCTCGTGCCCACGGCGGCGCAGGAGACGGCCGGCTCGGGCGCTTCGAGCGGTCACGGCCTGAGGCTACGCGTAGTAGCGCGACAGGGTGAGGAGCATGGCGAAGAGCGAGTGGCCGAAGAGGACGACGACGAGGAATCCTCCCACCGCCGACCCCCACCGGGGCCCGGCGCCCCGCGCCGCCACGGCGACGAACAGCCCCCAGAGCGCCAGGACCGGGAACAGGTAGCGCGTCTGCTCGAAGGGCGCCCCGTTGACCGTCCAGTAGCGGTAGCCCGCGACGTTCACGAAGAGCACGAAGCCGCCGAGGATCCCGGCGTAGGCGAGCGCCTCGGCCCAGCGCCCGCTGCGCCACGGGCGCGCCAGCGCGACCGCGCGGCCGGCCAGCGCGGCCAGCGCCGCGAAGACGCCCAGCGCGACCCAGTTCACCCAGATCGGGAACCCGTACTGGAACCAGCCGAACCGGCCCACGAAGCCCTGGAAGTAGGTTTCCCAGACCGGGTAGTCCGCCGGCATCTCGGCCGTCATCCACGGGAGGGCCGGCAGGAAGTACTGCCACAGGTAGGAGATCTGCTCGCGGATCGAGACCTCCTTCTCGACCGCCGAGGAGGCGAACCCGCCGGTGGTCGTCGCGACGCGGTCGAAGACGTGCTCGTTGACGACCAGCCACAGCCCGAAGGGCAGGGCCAGCGTCAGCAGCGCGGTCAGCGCGCCCAGCAGCGCGCGGCGGCGCGACGGCCCGGACCGCCACACCATCAGTCCCAGCGCGAGGAGCGCGCCCGGCACCATCCCGAGGAAGCTCGACTTGGCCAGCAGCCCGGCGAGCAGGGCGGCGCCCAGCGCGGCCCCCACCCCGGGGGTCAGGCCCCGCCGCAGCCCGCGCGCGACGACGAACAGGACCGCGGCTCCGGCGGCGTAGGCCAGGTTGTCGTTGTTCACGCCGCCCGACATGAACCCGAAGACGGGCTGGAAGGCCACCGCCAGCGCGCCCACGGTCCACGCCCAGCGCGTGCGCGGCAGGACGTCGCGCACGAACAGGAAGGTGAAGAGCACGGTGACGCCGGCCAGCAGCGCGGAGAGCAGGCGCATGACGTACAGGCGGTCGTAGTACTCGCGGTCGGCGGCCAGCCGGTAGGGGACGGCCGCGAGCAGGTAGTACAGAGGCGGGTTGTTGACGGCGGCCTGGCCCGTCCCCCCCGGCCGGCTGTCGAGCGGCGCGCGCAGCGTGCGGTGCACCTCGCGCGACGTCTCCGGGGACCAGGTCGGACGTCCCTCTACGGTGAAGGGGACCCCGCCGGCCGCCAGCGCCAGGTCGTCCGCGTACTCCGCATGCTGGCCCGGGCGCGGGACGTCCTGGCGCTCGGCGACGTACTGCACGTAGCCGGCGTGGTCGATCTCGTCCGGGATCTGGAAGGCGGGGACGAGGGCCGCCCACAGCGCGCCGTTGACCACGGCGATCGCCGCGCACGCCCACGCCGCCGCGGGCAGGCGGCGCAGGAAGCTCAAACGCCGCATCGCGTCTCCCGGCGCACGAGGACGCTTGCGCCGGCGCCGACCAGCAGCGCGGCGCCCAGGACCACCCACAGGGTCCACTCCCCCACCCACGACGGCTTCACCCGCGCGAAGCGCTCGGCGACGGCGGGGGCGACCGCCCACCAGGTCTCGGGCCCGGACCGGTAGAAGTCGTAGCGGATGACGTCGCCGCCGGTGCCCTGCGAGGCGTACGGACTCTGCGGAGTGGCGTTGCCGGCGAAGCGCACGCGCGAGCCGCCGAGGTTGCGCATGCAGACCCAGGCCGCGAACGCGTCGCGGCGCAGGGGGCGCAGCGCGATCCTCAGCGGACCGCTGCGGTACCCGCCGCGTACGGCGCCGGAGCTCACCCGGGCCCGGCCCCAGAAGACCTCCACGCGCAGGGGCGGCCCGGGCCGGCCGTCGGTCCCGGCGAACACCACCACTGAGGACGCGCCCTTCGGGATGTAGGACGACACCGAGCAGCGCTGGGTGCCGGGCTTGACCCGCAGCGCGACGGCGCTGAACACGACCCGGCTGTTGGTGGCCGCCAGGCGCGGGTCCCGCGCGGAGAGCACCGCGGCTAGCGCGCCGGCCAGCAGTGCCAGCGCGGCGGCAATGGCTGCGGCCTGGCGCACGTACCGAGGGCTAGCTGGAGCGGCGCAGGCCGAGGATCGAAAGCAAAAACGACGAGAAGAAGATCTGAATCCCGACGATGATGAGCGTCGCCGCCCACACCGCCAGGCGCTCCTCGGACAGCTCGCCGAAGCCCCGGTCGATCCAGGTCACGACGATCACGGCTGCGATCGCGAAGCCCGTCGCGATCACCGCGGCGCCCAGCAGCAGCCCGTGCTCGAGACGGAACCGCGCCCGCATGCGGTCGAACCACGGGTCGCGCTCGGCCATGAAGTACGTGCCGTAGGCGTGGGCGCACAGGCCCAGTGCCAGCACCTGGACCCCGACGATCATCAGCAGCGAGCCCGCGACCATCGCGTGCAGGTCCCACGAGCGCCCGAACACGTCGAGCTGCGTCAGGACCACGGCGGCCACCAGCACGCCCAGGAGCGCCATCGCCGCCCCCGGGACGATGAACAGGTGGGTCGGGCTGTGGACGAGCAGGAAGCGCAGGTGCCGCCAGCCGTCCCGGAAGCTCGACAGCTTCGACTCGCCGCCGCGCGGGTGGTACTCGATGGGGAACTGGCGGACGTCGAGTTTCTCCTTGGCGGCGCGGATCACCATCTCCGAGGCGAACTCCATGCCGGTCGTCCGCAGGGCCAGCCGGGGGAGGACGTCGCGCCGAAACCCGCGCATACCGCAGTGGGCATCCTTGATGCCGGTGCGGAAGAAGGCGTTGAGGGTGCCGGTGAGCACCGGGTTGCCCACGTAGCGATGCAGCCAGGGCATCGCGCCGGGATGGATGTTGTCCATGCGGTCGCCGATCACCATCTCGGCCCCGGCGTCCAGCTCGGCGACGAAGCGCGGGATGTAGCCGAAGTCGTACGTGAGGTCGGCGTCGGCCATCACGATGTAGTCGCCCTGCGCCGAGGCGAACCCGGCCAGGTAGGCGCTGCCGTACCCGCGCCGGGGCTCGCGGACGACGTGGGCGCCGGCCGCCTCGGCGAGCTCGGCGCTGCCGTCCTCGGAGCCGTTGTCGGCCACCACGACCTCGCCGGGGATGGCGGCCTCGTCCATCGCGGCGCGGGCGCGCCGGACGCACTCCTCGATCGTCTCGGCCTCGTTGAGGCAGGGGATCACGACGGATACGCGCGGCGGCGTTCCGGAGGGCGGCTGCGCGCGCAGCGCGGCGGTTGTCCGTTCGACGGTGCTCATTTGCCGTGGGGGCCCCAGCGATCCCCGGTCGAAGCCCATAACGCGCGACGGCGACGAGAGTCGCGCGTTTGGACCCTGGCATGGTACCGGCCCGTGAGGATCTGCCTGGTCTACGACTGCCTGTACCCGTACACGGTGGGTGGCGCCGAGCGCTGGTACCGCAACCTGGGCGAGCGCCTGGCCGCGGAGGGTCACGACGTCACGATGCTGACCCTGCGCCAGTGGGACCGCGGCGAGCGGGCCGACGTCGAGGGCGTCGAGGTCGTCGCGGTCGGGCCGCGGATGCGCCTGTACGTCGAGGGCCGGCGGCGCATACTGCCCCCGCTGGTCTTCGGGGCCGGGGTCCTGTGGCACCTTCTGCGCCGCGGGCGGCGCTACGACGTCGTGCACACGGCCTCCTTCCCCTACTTCTCGCTGCTCGCGGCGGCCGCGGTTCGGCCGGTGCACGGTTTCCAGCTGGTCGTGGACTGGTTCGAGCTCTGGACGCGCGACTACTGGCGCGAGTACCTGGGTCGCGGCGGCGGCGCGATCGGGTCGTGGGTGCAGCGCCTGTGCGTCCGGGTCCCGCAGCGGGCCTACTGCTTCTCGCGGCTGCACGCGCGCCGGCTGCGCGAGGAGGGGCTGCGCGGGGACCCGACGGCGCTGACCGGGATCTACGCCGGTGAGCTCGACCCCCCGCCGCCGCGTCCCGCCGAGCCGGTGGTCGTGTTCGCCGGGCGTCACATCCCGGAGAAGCGGGTGCCGGCCATCGTCCCGGCGATCGCGGTCGCCCGCGCGGCGATGCCGGAGCTGCGCGCGGAGATCTACGGCGACGGCCCCGACCACGAGGAGGTCGAGCGGCTGGTCGCCGAGGGCGGGCTGGACGGCGCCGTCGCGGTGCCGGGGTTCGTCGACTCCGACGTCATCGACGGCGCGCTCTCCCGGGCGCTGTGCCTGCTGCTGCCCTCCCGCCGCGAGGGCTACGGGCTCGTCGTGGTCGAGGCGGCGGCCCGGGGCACTCCGAGCGTGGTCGTCGAGGACCCCGACAACGCGGCCACCGAGCTGGTGGAGGACGGCGTGAACGGCGCGATCGCCCCCTCCAGCGCCCCGGAGGACCTGGCCGCCGCCGTCCTGCGCGTCCACGCCGGCGGCGACGACCTGCGCCGCTCTACGTGGGAGTGGTTCCGGCGCAACGGCCCGCGGCTGTCGCTGGACGGCTCGCTGAGCACGGTCGCCGCCGCCTACGACGAGGGGGCGCGCAGGGCGCGCTCGTAGCTGTCCAGCGTTCCGGCGGCGGTGGCCTCCCAGGTGAACTGCGCGGCCCGCCGGCGCCCGGCCGCGCGCAGGCGCTCGGCGCGCTGCGCGTCGCCGAGCAGGGTCTCCATCGCCGTCGCGATCGCGCGTGGGGAGAGGGGGTCGAACAGCAGGGCGGCGTCCCCCGCCACCTCGGGCAGCGAGCTGCGGTCCGACGTGGCGACGGGGACGCCGCGGCTCATCGCCTCCAGCACGGGAAGCCCGAACCCCTCGTAGAGGGAGGGAAAGACGAAGGCGGCGGCCAGCGCGTACAGGCCCTCGAGCTCGGCGGCGTCGATCCAGCCCAGGAAGCGCACGTCCCCCTCGACGCCCAGCGCCCGCGCGCGCTCGCGCAGCTCGGTCTCGTGCCACGTCGGGTAGCCCGGGAGGACGAGCGCGGGCCGGCGCTCGGGCGCGATCAGGGCCAGCGCCTCGAGCAGGCGCGCGAGGTTCTTGTGCGGTCGCTTGGCCGACACCGAGAGCACCACCGCGCGGGACCCGAGCGCGTGGCGCTCGCGCAGCCGCGCCTCGGGGACCGGATCGGCGCGCGCCGGCGCGCCCATCCCCTGGGGGACGACGTCCACCTTGGCGGCGGCGATGCCCACGTGGCGCACGAGATCGTCCCGCGTGCTGCGCGACACCGCGATCACCCGGTCCGAGCGCCGCGCCGCGAGCGGCACGAGCAATCCCATCCCGCGTGTCCGCAGACCCTGGTGGGCCTCGGGGTGCAGCCGGAAGATCAGGTCGTGGACGGTGACCACCCGCGCGAAGGCGCCCCACAGCGGCGCCGTGCTGGCGAGCGAGTGCAGCACGTCCACCCCCGCCCGCCGGGCCAGGCGCGGGAGGTGCTGCTGCTCGCCGCGAACCCACTCGACGCGATTGCGGGCCCGGACCGGGACGGTCACGGCTTCGACCTCGGCCGTGAGCGGGTCATCCTGCGCTTCGCGGTTGAAGAAGCCGACGAGCTCGACGCCGGGGGCCGCCGCGCGCAGGGCGGGGACGAGCTCGCGCGCGGCGACCTCCATCCCACCGGTCTCCCCCGGCACGAGGAAGATCAGGTTGAGGCCCACGCGCACGGGGTCATGCTTTCATCCGCCCGTGCCCGACCGCCGGCCGCTGACCATCGGGATCGACGCGCGGGCGGCGAAGGAGGTGCCGGCCGGCCGCGGCCGCGTCGTGCGCGAGCTGCTGAACGCCCTGGCCGAGCGCGACGACCGCTACTCCTACCGCCTGTACTGCCGCGAGGCTGCGGACCTCCCGCTGGACTCGCGCTTCGCCTGGGAGCGCGTGCGCCTGCCCGACCCGCTGTGGCACGCCGCCACCGCATGGCGGGCCACTCGCGCCTGCGACGTCTTCCTCTCCACCAACAGCTACCTGACGCTGTGGATGCTGCGCGTCCCGGCCGCGGCGATCGTCCACGACATGATCGCGTTCGTGCACCCCGACGAGGCCCAGCGCCGCGCGCAGCGCATCGAGCGCGCGACGCTGGGCCCGGCCGTGCGCCGAGCCGCAGTGCTGCTGTGCAACTCGCAGGCCACGCGCGACGACCTCGTCGAGCTGCTGCCGGAGGCGGCGGCGAAGAGCCAGGTGATCCCCTTCGCCGCCCATCCGCGGTTCGCCCGCCCCACCCCGCCTGCCGAGCGCGACGCCGTCCGCCGCCGGCTCGACCTTCCGACGTCGTTCGTCCTCTCGGTCGGGACGGTGGAGCCGCGCAAGAACCTCGCCCGGCGCGTCGAGGCCTACGTCCGGCTGCCGGAGGCGCTGCGCCGGGAGCACCCGCTCGTCGTGGCCGGTCCGCCCGGCTGGGAGATGGAGGGGCTGCTCGCCAAGCTCACCGCCAATCCCCGCGACGTACGCGTGATCGGCTTCGTCGCCGACGAGGACCTGGCGGCGCTGTACGGGATGTGCACGGCGTTCTGCTACCCGTCGCTCTACGAGGGGTTCGGCCTGCCGGTGCTGGAGGCCATGCAGGCCGGCGCGCCGACCATCACCTCCGACGGCTCCAGCCTCCCCGAGGTGGGCGGCGACGCCGCCGTCTACGTCGACCCTCGCCGCGTGGAGAGCATCGAGGCGGGCCTGCGCGAGGTTCTGGAGTCCGAGCCGCTGCGCGAGCGCCTGCGCCGGGCCGGGCGCGAGCGGGCCGCCGGCTACTCGTGGGACCGCGCCGCCGCCGAGATGCTCGCCGTGCTCGAGCGCATCAGCCGGTCGTAGGCGTCGCCCAGGCGCGCCGCCGCGGCCTGGATGGAATAGCGCTCGACCCGCTCGCGCGGGTGCTCTACCCGCGCGGCCGGCGGGCGCGACAGGGGCCCGGCCGCGAGCAGGCGGGCCAGGCCCATCCAGTCGCCGGGCGCGAAGTACGACGCGCTGTCCCCCACCACCTCGGGAATCGCCCCGCTGGTCGTGGTGAGGATGTCCAGCCCGGCGGCCATCGCCTCGGCGAACACCATCCCGAACTGCTCCTCCCAGAAGACCCGGGGGATGTCGAAGACATGGAACTGCGCCCCGGCCATGGGGAGGCTGGCCAGCACCAGCGCGGACGCCCGGGCGTACATCGCGGGCATCCCGTCGTAGGGGACCGCGGTGAGCTCGACCCGGTCCGCGAGCCCCAGCTCGGCGGCGTAGGAGCGCAGGCGGGCCTCCTCCGGCCCCCGGCCGACGATCAGGACCCGCGGTGGCGCCACGGGGTCGCCGGCCAGACCGTCGCGCAGCGCGGCCACGGCGCGCAGCACGTCCTGATGGCCCTTCTCCCACACCAGCCGGCCAGGCGAGATCAGCAGGTGCTCGCCGGGCGCCGGTCCGCCCGGTGCGGCCCCGAAGCGCTCGAGGTCGATTCCGGGCGGGCAGACCTCGATGCGTTCGGCGGGCACCCCCTCCAGCAGCAGCGCGTCGCGCGCGCGCTCGGTCGCGGCGAGGAAGAGGTCGGTGGCGGGCAGGACGTCCCGGCGGAAGGTCCGGGCGTGGCGGTTGCGGTACGTCTCCAGGAACGGGATCGTCTCCCAGACCGTCTGGACCAGCTTGAACGTGGCCCCGGGAGCGGCGCGCGCTCGCGCCGCGGCCGCCGCGAACCAGAACGAGAGCTCGGCACCGTGCACGATCGCGGCTCCGCGCAGCTTGTCCGGCAGGCCGAGGTAGTCGTCGCCGGCCAGGCCCGCCGCCACCTCGCCGAGGCGGCCGGGCGGCAGCATGTCGCGCCGAGTACGGGCCGGGATGGGTCGCAGCTTCAGGCCCTCGGGGTCGAACTGGTTGCGCCGGCTCGCCAGGTAGGCGACGTCGAAGCGGTCTGTGAGCAGCTCCCAGGGACGCAGCTCCCACGGGTTCACGAGATGCCCGCGCACGACGACGACGGTGGGCCGCGAGGCGGTCATGGGCGCCGGAATCTAGCGCCGCCCGGCCGCGGCGCGGCGTCCAGCAGCTCGCGCGGGACCGCCCGCAGGACGAGCACCAGGACCGCGTACACCACGGTGGCCACGGCCACGGCGGGCACCGGCGCCAGCCCAGGTAGCACCGCCGCGCCCAGCGCGACCCCGCCCGCGGGCAGGACCCTGGCCAGCACGCCAAGCTCGGGTCGCAGCTCCGGGCTGTGGCGAACGAGCGCGACGAGGTAGGCCAGTGCGAGCCCGGTCTCGCCGATCACGGTGGCGAGGGCGGCGCCCTGCGCGCCCAGGCCCGGGACGAGCGCGATCGAGAACCCCAGGCTCAGCGCCAGCGCGATCGCGTTGGCCACGAGCAGGGCGGCGTGGCGGTGCAGCGAGATGATCGCGAAGCCCCATGTCGCCAGCAGGAAGCTGGCGAACACGGCCCCGCCCTGGATGCGCAGCGTGGGGACCGCGGGGCCGAAGTCGGGTCCGGCAACTACGTCGATGGCGATCTCGGCGCCCAGGACCGTGCACAGCGCCCCCCACATCCCCACGATCACGGACACCTCGAACAGCCGCTGGAGCGCATAGCGCAGGCGTACGTGGTCGTCGCGCGCCGCCCGGGACAGGACCGGGAAGGCGGATGACACGAGCAGGCCGGCCACGCTCCCCACGACTAGGAAGACGCGGAAGGACGCGCCGAAGTACCCGATCTCGGTGTCGCTGGAGACCAGCGACATCACCAGCACGATCACGTACACGTAGAGCGTCCCGACGGCGGCGGCGGCCGCGAACGAGGCGACGACGCGCAGCAGGCGTCCCCACACCGCTCGGTCGAACGCCGGCGCGAGGGGGATGGCGCCGCGCACCCACACCAGGGTCAGGACCATCGAGGCGGCCGCCGCCGGGAGGGGGACCGCCAGGTAGGCCAGCAGGCCGGCGCCGGCCGCGGCGAGCGCCACGGTTGCCACCACCGTGACGACCTGGCGCAGGAGGTCGACGATCGTCAGCCGGCCGAGGGCCAGGCGGGCGGCGAGCGGCACGCTGACCGCGCCCAGCAGGTTGGCCAGCAGGAGCCCCAGCCCGGCCACCAGGGTCCCCACGACCATCACCTCCGAGTAGCCCGCCAGGAGCGCGAAGACCACGGCCACGGCCAGCCCCAGGACCGAGATCGCGACGCGCAGACCGAGCAGGTTGCGCATCAGGCGGTCGCGCTCGGCGCCCTCCAGCGTCGAGTACTCGCGGATGCCGAGGTTGGTCATCCCCGCCTCGGCCAGCGCGCCGACGATGGTCACGAGCGAGATCACCGTGATGTAGCGCCCGTAGTCGGCCGCGCCGAGCTGGCGGATGAGGATCGCCACGGCCAGCACACTCAGCGCGACCCCGGCGACGTACCCGCCCGCCCGGATCGCGCCACCGCGGATGACCAGGCTCCCGGCGGCGGGGGTGTCGAGTACCTCGGTGCCCAGCGGGCGCGGGTCCGGCTCGGGATCCGACGCGGAGGGCATGGAGCGGCGCAGAGTGTAGTTGCGCCTTCGTCTGGCATGGTCAGGGCCATGGCGCCCGCGACCGAGACGCCCGAGATCGCGCTGCTCGTGCTCAACTGGAACGGCGCCGACCTGCTGCGCCGGCACCTGCCGTCGGTGGTCGAGGCGGCGCGCAACGCCCGGGTCCCGACGCGGGCCTACGTCGTCGACAACGCCAGCGAGGACGACTCGCGCCGGGTCGTCGCGGACTTCCCCGAGGTCGAGTTCGTCGCGCTGCAGCGCAACCACAAGCTCCAGGGCTACAACGTCGCCGTGGAGCGCATCGGCTGTCGCGCGTTCATGGCGCTGAACAGCGACATCAGCCCGCCGCCGCACGCCGTCGACGCCCTGTGGGACGTCCTGCGCTCCGAGCCCGGCGCCTTCGCCGTGGGCGGCCTGGTGCGCGACGTGGAAGGCGGGCGCATCGACTCCGGCCCGACCGCCGTCCGCTGGGAGGACGAGTGGACCATCGAGCCCGCGGGGCTGGAGGGCGCGACGGGCGTGGCGGACGTCGCCTACGTGTCGGGCGGCGCCGCGCTGTACGACCGCGAGTGGTTCCGGTCGCTGGGCGGGTTCTGGACCAACCTGCCGTCGCTGTACTGGGAGGACGTCGACCTGGGCCTGGTGGCGTGGCTGCACGGCCGGCGCTCGCTGTTCGCGCCCGGCGTGGAGTTCGCCCACGAGAGCGGGGCGACGGTGAAGCGCACGATCTCACCGCGCCGCCTGGAGCTCGGCGTGTACCGCAACCGGCGCCTGATCCACCTGTCGCTGCTGCTCGACGGCAACGACCTGCGCGGCTACCTGTGGGCCGAGCTGCGGCGCAGCGTCCGCAAGCCCTACTACTGGCCCGCGTCGCTGAGCCTGCTCCCGCGCCTGCCCGCGGCGCTGCGCCGGCGCCGGCGCCTGCGCGCCGCATGCGGGCCCGTCAGCGTGGCGGAGCTGGAGCGCCGGTGGGCGCCGGCTCCGAACGCCAGCCCCACATGACGCCCATGCCCGCCGGGTGGTGCCCGCCGGGCCGAGTCGCGTAGCCCGCCTCGCGCAGGATCCGCTCGGCGGCCGTCCGCGCGTCGGGCTCGGGACAGCCCTCCGGGTGGTACTCGAGGGCGACGGCGCGAATCGCGGCGGCGGGGAAGCGCGGGTCGGCCAGGATGGGCCACTCCGAACCCTCGATGTCGATCTTCACCAGGTCGGCCCCGTCCAGCAGGGGCAGCACGTCGATCGCGGGGACCTCGGTCGTCGCCGACGTCTCTCCCGCGCGGGCCACGTGCGCCGTCGAGTAGAGCGCCTGGACGAAGCGCGCCGTGCCCTCCCCGGTCGAGGCGGCGGCCTCGATCACCTTCCAGCGGTTGCCCTGCCCGGTCGCGGCCACGACCCGGCGCAGGGCCCGGGCGTTGCGTGGGTCGGCCTCGACCGAGGTGATCTCGGCGTCGGGGTACCCGGCCAGCACGAAGGCGCCGAAGTACCCGACGTTCCCGCCGAGGTCGAGCACGCGCAGCGGCCGGTCCGCGGCCGCCAGCACCTCCTCGACGGGCGGCGGCACGTCGTAGTCGCGCGAGTAGAAGACGTCGTCCAGGGTGACCACGTCGGCCGACCCGTGGCGCACGAGGACCGGGTGCGGGAACCCGCGCACCGGATACAGCACCTCGTCGCGGCGGCCCAGCAGCTCGCGCGCCAGGAAGCGCGCCCGCCCGCGGGCGATGACGCTGGAGCGGTTGACGAGCGCGACGACGTGCTCGACGGCGGGCCGCGTCAACAGAGCGCGGACGGGACCGATCGCGTTCAGGCGCGCGCGCAGCCCCGAGGCCGCCCGGCCCTCAGCGGCGGGCATACAGCACGTCGTAAGGCGAGAGCGGCTTGACGGGGTCGTAGCGGGCGGCAAGCGCTGCCGTCACGGACTCGCGCGCCGCGTCGTCGAGCGCCTCCACCAGCGCGAAGCGCGGGGCGAACCGGTCCAGGTCCAGTCCCGCGAGGGCATCCAGCTCGAAGCCCTCCACGTCCAGCGACAGCAGGTCGACGTCGGGGGCGCCGACCTCCTCCAGCAGCGAGCTCAGCGTTCGGCCCGGGACGCGGACCTCGTAGGTCGCGTCCCAGCCCAGCTGGGAGCCCGCGCGCGCGTGGGCCGCGTCTTGGTGGGCCGAGCCGTTGACCCCGCGCACGATCGACATCAGGCCCCCGTAGTGCATGGTCACGGGCTCGCCTTCGCGCTCCGAGGGCACCAACGCGCAGTTGAACACTCTCGACTCCGGGCGCTCACGGACACATTCGGCGTACAGCTCGGGGATGGGCTCTACGAGCACGCCGCGCCAGCCTTGGAAGCGGGCCAGCCAGTAAGTGTTGCTCTGGAGGTACCCGTCGTTCGCGCCCGCCTCGACGAAGAATCCCCCGCGCGCCGGCAGGTGCTGGGCGAGCTTTCGCTCCATGTCGTACAGGGCGGGCCGCGAGCGCCGGTCCGAGCCGCGGCGCTCCAGCGCCCGGCGGCGCACCCGCTCGAGCTCCCGGCGCCCGCGCAGCACCTGCTTGCGCACCCGCGGATCGGTGAACGGCGGCACCCGGCCGATGAGCTGCTGGACGGTCGCCCGCCCTGGTCCCGCGCTCACTTGAGGACCTCGAGCTCGGCTCGGATGTTCATCGCCGGGAAGCGGAAGGCGAAGTAGCGCTCGTACAGGTCGAGGTTGCGGTTGGCCAGCGCCGCCACGCCGGTGAGTCGGAACAACGACCAGAAGTCCAGCGACAGCGCGACGACGCGCATGCGGACCTGCGTGTAGTGAGCGAAGCCCGGCTCCGCCAGGGCGCGGATCGCCGCCGACGAGAAGTAGCTGCGGTGCGTCGGGTCGCTGTAGGCCAGCACGGACGAGAAGTGCGGCGTGCGCACGTGCAGGCGCGCGCCCGGCCGGGCGACCCGGTGCAGCTCCTCCATCACGCGCACGGGCTCGCTCACGTGCTCGAGCACGTCCTGGCAGAGGATCTGGTCGAAGGAGTCGCTTTCCAGCTCCTCGTAGGGCGGGGCGTCGAGGTCGAGCACGACATCGGCGTCGGTGTCCGGCGAGATGTCCACCCCCACGGCCCCGGGCCACTTCTTGGCGCCGCAGCCGACGTCGAGCACGCGACCCGGGCCGCTGGGCGCCAGCCGGAACTGCTCCGGGTCCGTGACCCGGCCGAGGAGCCTGCCGAGAGGGCTCATGCGCGCGGACCATAGCTTTCGCGCCACGCCCGGTCGATGCACTCCAGCGTCCCCTCCGCGGTGCGCCGCCACGAGAAGGCCCGCTGCCGTTCGCGGCCCGCCGCGGTCAGCCGGGAGGCCAGCGCGTCGTCCTCCAGGAGGCGCCGGATCGCGTCCGCGATCTGCGCCGGATCGAGCGGGTCGAAGTACAGCGCCGCGTCACCCGCCACCTCCGGGATCGACGAGGCCGGCGAGCAGGCGACCGGCACGCCGCGTCGCATGGCCTCGAGCACGGGCAGCCCGAAGCCCTCGTACAGCGAGGGGAAGACGAAGCAGCGTGCGACCCGGTAGAGCCCCTCCAGGTCCGCGTCCGGGACGAAGGCGGGGAAGCGGACCCGTTCGCTGACGCCCAACCGGTCCGCGAGCTCGCGCAGCTCCTGCTCGTGGGGCGTCGGCGCGCCCGGCATCACGAGGACCGCGTCCGGGCGCTCGGCGTGAACGCGCGCCATCGCCTCGACGAGGCGGGCGAGGTTCTTGCTCGGCCGCTTGCCCGACACGGTCAGCACGACGGGTCCCGTCCCGAGGTCGTAGCGCTCGCGGACCACCGGCTCGTCCGGGGCTCCCGCCGCCTCGGCCGAACCGGGGCCCAGAGGCACGACGTCCACCCGGTCCTGGGGCACCCCGATGATCGAAACGATGTCCCGGCGCGCCGCCTCCGAGTAGGTCAGGACGCGGTCGGCGCGCCGGGCGGTCCGCGGGACGAGAGCGCGCCAGACCAGCCCGGTGGAGCGGCTCACGCTGGCCCGCTCCAGGTGCCAGGTCATGTCGCCGACCGTGACGACGTGGGCGAAGCGCCCCCACCACGGCCCGGTCAGGGCCACCGAGTTCAGGGCGTCGACGCCCCGGGCGCTGGCCAGGCGCCCCAGCAGCGCGACCTCGGACAGCGCGCTCAGGAGGCGGACCCCGAGGAGGGGGTGCGTCACCAGCTGCACCTCCTCCGCCCACGGCTCGGCGGCCAGCGCCCGGGCGCCCTCGGCGCCCAGGAAGAGGCTGAGACGGGTTCGCGGGCGCAAGGCGGCGAGCTCGGGCATCAGGCGCCGCACGTAAGTCTCGATTCCGGCCATGGGCGGTCGCAGGAAGACCGCGTTGACCCCGATGTGCGACGGCCGGCTCACGGTCGGCGCCAGAGCGCGTCGCGCCCGGTCAGATGGGACCAGTACTGATCGGGCGACGTGTGGACGATCGGGATCGTCCCGCGCCAGTAGCCTGCCATCAGCGAGACGGTGGCGAAGGCGCACACCGCGAGGGCGGCCAGCGCGGGGGCCAGCACCCGGACGCGCAGCGTGTCGAGCCCGTACGCGCCGGCCACCCCGAGCAGGGGCGCGACGTCCACGAACCCGCGGTGGCCGAAGCCGGCGCCCAGCGGCCAGGAGTGCCACGAGCCGTAGACGACGGCCAGGGCGGCTACGACGCCGGCGGCGACGAGCCCCAGCGGCCGGGCGCGCCGGCTCGCCAGCGCCGCCGCGAGCAGGACGCCGGCCGCGGGGTACCAGGTGAAGAGCCCGCGTTCGTAGGAGAGCAGCACCGGGCGCTCCTTGAGGTAGGAGAGGTCGAAGGACTCGTCGACGTAGGCCGAAAGACCCCAGTGCCCCGAGGACCACTTGACATAGATCGCCTGGGCGGCGAGCGCGCACGCCATGCCCACCACGGTAGGCGCGGCCGAGCGCACGACCTGGCGTCCGCGCTGCGCGGCGGGCAGCTCGCGCATCCGCCAGGCCAACCAGCCGGCGAGCAGGACGAGTAGTACCGCGGCGTTGGGCTGGCGCACGGCCACGATGACGGCGGCCAGCGCCGCGACCGCCACCGCCGGCGGGTCGCGGCCCGCGCGGCCGGCCCGCAGGCCGAGCCACACCAGGATCGCGAAGAGGGCCGCCGAGTAGACGTGCGTGAACGAGCCGTCGAAGGTCGCGTAGTGGTAGAGCCCGGTACCGAACACGGTCGCGAGCGCGACCAGGTTGGCGACGAGCGGCCGCACGCCCAGCGACCGGCACCCGGCCAGCAAGAACCCGCACGCGATGGCGAGCGCGACCACGCCCATCCACAGATTCGCCTCGTGCTCCTCGTCGGAGATCACGAGATCTGGGTTGGCCTCCTGGACGAACCACGCCATCACCGGCAGGCGCAGGAGCGCGAGGCCGGGGGAGAACTGGTTCGTGCAGCGCTTCGGGTTGCGAGGATGGACCGCGCTCAGTGCCCCCACGGGGTGCAGCGGCGTGTAGTGGCAGAAGCCGAACTCGCGCTTGACGATCGCCCGGGTCCAGGCGTGGTAGCCGACCCCGTCGGAGTGGATGGGCGGATACGCCCGGTCCGGTGGGTCGATCGCCGCCGGCACGGCCGCGGCGAGCACCACAAGCAGCGACCAGCCCCACACCAGGAGCCGGCGCACGCAAGATGGCACCCGGGAACCCCGCACCTTTACCACTCTGCCATCGTTATAGCCGCCGTGAGGCCCGATTCGATGCCGACCGGGACGAGCCCGTCCCCGGATGCAAACGCGCGCGCCACCGGTGCCGCGCCTGCTGCCCTGGCCACCGACGCCGCCTCGTCACCGCCGACCGTGCCCGTTCTGGGGGTGCCGCTCGCCCTGACCGACTACGAGCGCACGATGGACTGGATGGACGCGACGATCGCCGCCGGCGGTCGTGGCTACGTCATCCCCGCGGCGGTGCACGCGGTCATGGTGGCTCAGGAGGACCCCGAGACGCGCGAGGCCGTGCTGCGCGAGGGCGCACTGAGCGTGCCCGACGGTCAGCCGCTGGTGTGGGCGATGAAGCTGCTCGGCCATCGCAGCGCGTCGCGCGTGTACGGCCCCGAGCTGATGGCGCGCTACTGCGAGCGCTCGGCGGGCAACGGCACGCGGATGTTCCTGTACGGCGGGCGCAACCAGGGAGCGCTCGTCCAGCTTGCGCTCAACCTGCGCCGCCGCTACCCCGGCATCAAGATCGTCGGCGGCTACTCCCCGCCCTTCCGCGACCTCGACGCCGAGGAGCGCGCCGCCCTCGCCGGGGAGATCAACCGCTCGCGCGCCGACGTCGTGTGGGTGGGCATCGGCCAGCCCCGGCAGGAGAAGTGGATGGCGCAGATGCAGGAGCAGCTCCACGCACCGGTGATGGTGGGGGTGGGCGCGGCCTTCGACTTCCACGCCGGCCTCGTGCCCCAGGCGCCCGAGCGCCTGCAGAGCCTTGGCCTGGAGTGGGCCTTCCGCCTGGCGCACGAGCCGCGCCGGCTGTGGCGGCGCTACCTGCGCTACAACCCGCGCTTCGTGGCCGCGTTCGTCCGCCAGTACCTGCGCGAGCGCTTCAGGCTCGGCTGAACCGGCAGCGCAGCAGCGTCGCCAGCACGCGGAAGCCGTCGAGCGACGTGAGCTTCTTTCCCTCGCTGGTGGCGCGCGCCTTGTAGTGCACGGGCAGCTCGAAGATCCGCTCGCGGCGCTGGATCAGCCGGGCCGCGATCTCGGGCTCGATGTCGAAGCCGTTGGCCCGGAGGGGGAGGCTGCGGAAGAGGTCGGTCTCGATGACCTTGTGGCAGGTCATGAGGTCCTTGAGGTAGACGTTGAAGAGCATGTTGGCGGCCAGCGTGACGCCGCGGTTGCCGATGACGTACATGAACGAGTGGCTCGTGTAGCCGTTGAACGCGCGCACCCCGAAGGCCGCGCGGGCGTGGCCCTCGATCAGGGGCGGCAGCAGGTCGCCGACGTCCTCCGGGTCGTACTCGAGGTCGGCGTCGAAGATGGCCGAGAAGCGGCCGCGGGCGTGCTGGAGAGCGGTCCGGACCGCCGCGCCCTTCCCACGGTTGCCGTCGTGCTCGAAGATGCGCACGCGCTCGGGCCACTCGCCCCGGGCGAGGATCTCGCGGGTCCCGTCGGTGGAGCCGTCGTCGACGACGACCAGCTCGAAGTCCACCGGCAGCTCCGCCTGCAGGACCGCCTCGATCGCCCGCTCGACCGTGTCCGCCTCGTTGTAGACGGGCATCAGCACGGTGAGGCCGACCTCCTGGTCAGCGTCCGAGTCTCGAGGCGATGTCGTAGCCATAGACGTAGACGGTTGCGTGGTCCACCCGGACGGTCCGCCGCGGGGGACCGAAGGCCGGGTCCGGCCCGGTCGGCGCTCCCGCCTGGGTCTGCCGCGGATCGACCACCAGCAGCGACCCCTCGCCGGAGCGGGGCTTATACCAGTTGTCGATGCGGTGGAAGGGGTACGGGCACAGCGTCGGCGAGCCGGTGCAGGTGCGCACGGGGTAGAGCCGCAGCCGCGTGCGAGTCTGCCACGTGACCGGCGCGGCCGTCCAATAGCCGGCGTACCCGTGCTCGACTCCCTCGGCCCGGGCGAGCCGCTCCAAGGGCCCGGACAGGTCGCCCGACGCGATGACCTGATCCTGGAGGTCGCCGCGCACAAGGCCCGCCACGCCGCCGGCCACGACCAGGGACACGCCCGCCGCGACGACCGCGCGTGACGTGGGGTGCGCGGCCGCGGCCACGGCGACGAGCACGACCACCGCGTACCCGACGCTCAGGACGTAGCGCGCGGTGTACTTGTCGACGGGGACGCTCGACAGGACGAACGTCGCCGCGAGCACGGCGCCCGCCGCCAGCCAGAACGCGACGTGGGCCCGCCGGGCCGCCTCCCGGGGGTCCTCGTCCACGGTGGCGGCGACGGCGGGGATCCAGCGCCTGGCATGGCGCACCACCGCGACGACGGCGGCCAGGACCGCTACCGCACTCGCCAGCTCGACCACCGAGCGCAGTCCGATCCTGGCCCCGCCGAAGTCGCCGTTGAACATGAAGGCCAGCGAGTGGGCGAGCAGCCGGAGGTTGGGGACCAGCCTGTCCCACTGCGCGAAGACGACGTCGAAGGGGGCGGCCACGACGCCGGCGTCCTCCATGACGTCCACGAGGATCCGGGACCCGACAGCGGCGAACGCCGCGATTGCGACCGCCGAGACGACGATGCGCCGGCCGGCGGGCGGCGGGAGCAGGCGAACCAGCGCCGCGGCCGCGAGCAGGAACGGGGCGATACCGGCCGGGAGCAGCAGCTCGTCCGAGGCCAGCCCGACCGCGGTCACCGCGGCCAGCGCGCCGCACAGCGCGACGTGGACCGCGCGGTTGCCCACCCGCCCGCCGTGCTCCGCGCACAGCACGAGGAACGCTCCGAGCAGGCACACGTGCGTGTAGGCCGGCGAGTGCAGGCTGAGGCCGAACTGAAAGTTGAGCAGTGCCGGCCCGGCGCACCCGAGCGCCACGGCCACGATCATCGCCGCCCAGGCGCCCGCGGCCCGCCAGGTCGCCCACGCCGCCGCACCCACCCCCAGGAGCGCGAACAGCCACGGTCCGACCTGCCAGATCTGCCGGTGCGCGGGCAACCCAGCGGTGAGCTGCTCGAACCACAGCGTCGAGTACCACGGAAAGTTGCCCAGGACGACCGGGCCGCCGTCCCGCTCGTCGTAGAGCTCGCCGATCACTGGCGCCGACGCGAAGTCGGAGTTGGCGAAGATCGCCTGGACGACGTCTCTGAAGTCCACGGCGAGCGCCACCAGCCAGACCGCCGCCAGGACCAGAGGGAGCCACGGCGCCAACCGCCAGAACCGCTCGTTTCGCCACCACCGCGCGGTCACGGCTCAGCGGCGCAGCTGCGCCAGTGGCGGGGCGGCCCGGTCGCGCTGCGAGACGACCGGGTCCAGGCCGTCGGGCCACTCGATCCCGACCTCGGGGTCGTCGAAGGCGAAGCCCATCTCGGCCTCGGGGTCGTAGTAGGCGGAGCACTTGTAGACCACGTCGGCCTCGTCGCTGAGAACGCAGAACCCGTGGCCGAACCCGTCCGGCGCGTATAGGACCCGCCCGTTGCGGTCGCTCAGCTCGAAGCCCTCCCAGGAGCCGAAGCCGGGCGACTCCGGGCGGGCATCGACCAGCACGTCGAGGATCGTCCCGCGCGCGCAGCGCACCAGCTTCGCCATCCCGGGCTGGTGGTGCATTCCGCGCAGGATGCCGCGGCGCGAGCGCGAGTGGTTGTCCTGCACCCACTCGTCATGGATGCCCAGCTCGGCGAGCTTGGACGCGCGGAACGTCTCGAGGAAGAAACCGCGCTCGTCGCCGTGAATCGCCGGTTGGAGGAGGACCGGGCCGTCCAGGCGGGTGGGAAGCGGCTGCATGACGGCGTGGAATGATGCCCGCTCATGGGAGCGGATGCGGTCGACACCGTCGCGATCCTCTGCGGCGGGCGCGGCACGCGCCTGCGCGAGCACGCGCAGGCGATCCCCAAGGCCTTGGTCGAAGTCGGAGGGCGGCCGATCCTCTGGCACATCGTCCGGATCTACGCCGCGCAGGGCTTCCGGCGCGCCGTGCTGTGCCTGGGCTACAAGGGTGAGCTGATCGCCGACTTCGCCCGCGCCGAGGCGTGGCCGGAGGGGATCGAGGTGGTGCCGGTGGACACGGGACTCGACACCCCGACGGGCGGTCGCCTGGCCACCGCCCGTTCGGAGATCGGCGAGCGGACCTTCTGCGCGACCTACGGAGACGGAGTCGCCGACATCGACCTGCTCGGTCTCGTCGCCTTCCACCGGGAGCACGGCGCGGCGGCCACCATGACCGTGGTGCGCCCACGTCTGCAGTTCGGCGTCACCGAGCTCGACGGCGACGGGATCGTCACCGGATTCCACGAGAAGCCGCGTTCCGAGCACTGGGTCAACGGCGGATTCTTCTGCTTCGAGCCCGCCGTGTTCGAGCATCTGGCGACGGGCAGCGTCCTGGAGCGCGAGCCGCTGGAGCGGCTGGCCGCCGCCGGCCAGCTGCGGGCCTACCGGCACGAGGGCTTCTGGGACTGCATGGACACCTACAAGGACGCGGTCCTGCTAAACGACCTGTGGGAGCAGGACCGGGCCCCGTGGAAGGTGTGGGCCGCGTGAGCCGGGCCTTCGTCACCGGCGCCTACGGGCTGCTGGGAACGTGGCTGGTCCGGGCGCTGCTGGAGCGCGGCGACGCGGTGACGGTGCTGCGCCGCGACGAGCCCGCCGCCTCGGCGCTCGTCCTGGACGGGCTGGAGGCGGCGTGCGACGTGGTCACCGGGGACGTCGGCGACGCCGCGACGGTCGAGCGCGCGCTGGCCGAGTACGAGGCCGACACCGTCTTCCACCTGGCCGCGCAGACCCTGGTCGGCACCGCGGTCCGCTCGCCCGTCGCCACGTTCGAGGCCAACGTCCGCGGCACGTGGGTGCTCCTGGACGCCTGCCGGCGCTTGGAGGTCCCGCGGGTCGTCGTCGCCTCCTCGGACAAGGCGTACGGTGCCCACGACGAGCTGCCCTACCGCGAGGACATGGCGCTGCGCCCGCGCTATCCCTACGACGCCTCCAAGGCCGCGGCCGACCTCATCGCGCGCTCCTACTTCCACACCTACGGCGTGCCGGTCGCGGTCACCCGCTTCGCCAACCTGTACGGCGGCGGCGACCTGAACTTCTCGCGCCTGGTCCCCGAGGCCGCCGCGGCGGCGATCCAGGGACGCCCGCCGGTCATCCGCTCGGACGGGACCCCGGAGCGCGACTTCCTGCACGCGGGCGACGCCGCGGCGGCGTACCTGGCGATCGCCGGCGCGCTGGACGCCGGCGGGGCGGCGGGCGAGGCGTTCAACGCCGGCGGCGGCGAGCCGCATTCGGTGCTCGACGTCGTGCGGCTCGTCTGCCGCGCCGCCGGGACCGAGGTGGAGCCCGACGTCCGCGGCACCGGGACGCCGGCGGCGGAGATCGACCGCCAGTACGTGGACGCGGGCAAGCTGCGCGAGCTGACCGACTGGGCCCCCGCGGTGGAGCTGGAGGCGGGCCTGGCCGGCACCGTGGAGTGGTACCGCGCCCACCCGGACGTCCTGCCGCCCGGCTAGGCCGGGGTGAAGCGGCAGCGCAGCAGCGTGGCCAGCACGCGCACGCCGTCGTAGGCGGGTGAGCGCAGAAGCGTATGTCGTGGCGGCATCAGGCGCATGTAGCACAGTTTGTGCTACGGTCCGCTCGTGGCCTCCCGCGTCGTCCGTGCCCGCCTCGACTCCACTTCCGAGCGCGCGCTCGAGCGTCTCATGCGCGAGGGTCGCAACGAGTCCGAGGCTGTTCGCGCCGCTCTCGTCGAATGCGCCGATCGGCGCGCGGAACGTGCCGCCCTCACGCAGGAAGCGCACCGGCTGGCCGCCGACCCCGCCGATACCCGTGAGCGGCGTGCGGTGATGACGGCCATGGACGAGCTGTCGCCCGACTGGCCCGCGTGACCCGCGGGGACGTCTTCCGGATCCGGCTGCGTTCGCAGCGAGGTCGCGAGCAGTCGGGCCCGCAGTTTGCCGTCATCGTCCAGAACGAGGCGCTGCTCCCCCTCTCGACCGTGATCGTCGCGCCCACCTCGCGCAGCGCAGCCCCCGCGACGTTCCGGCCCGAGGTCGAGGTGGCCGGCGAGCGCACGCGCGTGCTGGTGGAGCAGCTGCGGGCGGTCGACGCCCAGCGTCTGGAGGAGCCGGCCGGCCGCCTGTCGGCGTCCGAGCAGGGAGCCGTCGACGACGCGCTCGCGATCGTCCTCGATCTGCCCTAGCCGCCCCCCGGGTTCACCCAGCGCAACCCGGCGAACCGCGCGAAGTCGTTGTCGAAGGAGACGAGCTCGGCGCCGTGCTCGATCGCGAGCGCGGCGAGGTGTGCGTCGGGCACCAGGTCGCCGCCGACACGCAGCGGGCCGAGAAGGTCGCGCAGGATCGCGCTGTGGCGCTCCGTCGGGTTCACGACGACCGCCGGCGGTTGGCCCAGCCAACCCTCGACGAGGTCGATCGCCTCGTCGACCGAGAACGGATCGTCGGACGCCGCCGGGTGCGTCGCGACCCTGAGGAAGCCCATGATCGCGGTCCAGGCGAACGCGACCGTCTCGGCCCCCGACAGGGCGGCCTCCAGCCACTCTCGGGCCGCGTCGTGATGGACCGCCCCCGCATCGACGGCGTACACGAGGACGTTCACGTCCGCGAGCTTCACTTGCCGAGCGCGCGCTTGCGGATGAACTCCGCATCGTCGAGCGCCGTGAGCACGTGGCTCGGCAGCCTGTCGCCGAAGCGGTAGCCCATCGGTCGCGCGGGAACCCGGTACGGCTTCCGGGCGACATCCGGCTTCAGACCCCGTCGCAGCGTCGAGTTCACGGCCTCCTTGAACGTGATGCCGCGCGCGCGCGCGAGCTGCTTGAGCTGCGCGTCGACATCCGGGTCGAGCGTGAGGGTCGTCCGCATGCGATGCATCATAACATCAGCAGGTTGTCATCATGATGCTTGAAGTGGCGCGCCATCCGCACGAATAGGCGCTGCGCAGCAACGATTCGCCCCGTCCGCCGTTGAAGAGGGCGTGACGGTAGCCTCCACTCCCAGGTCCGCGGAGGTATCCGTCATCGGCCTCGGCCGCGTGGGGCTTCCGCTGGCGCTGTGCTTCGCCGACCGGGGGCTCACCGTCGTGGGCGTGGACAAGGACCCCGATCGCCTGGCCGCGGTGGGCGCCGGGCGCATGCCGTTCGAGGAGACGGGAGCGCAGGCGCTGCTCGAGCGCGTGCGCGAGTCCGGCCGCCTCACGCTCACCGACGCGGTGCCCGACGCCGCCGCCGCCCAGCAGATCGTCATCACGCTGGGCACGCCGTCGTTCTCGCACATAGAGATCGACATGCGCGACATCCGCTCGGCGCTCGACGACCTGCTCCCGGTCCTGCGGCCCGGCCACGCGCTGGTGCTGCGCTCGACGATCGCGCCCGGCACGACGGAGTTCGTCGCGGGCTACCTGGCCAAGCAGCGCGGCTTCGACGTGGGGACCGAGATGTTCGTCGCGCACGCTCCCGAGCGGATCGCCGCCGGACGCTTCCTGGAGGAGATCGACACGCTGCCCTGCATCGTGGGCGGGGTGGGCGAGCGCTCGGGCGAGGAGGCGGCCAAGCTGTTCTCGGTGTTCGACGCGCCGATCGTGCAGACGACGCCGGTGCAGGCCGAGCTGGCCAAGATCTGGACGAACATCATCCGCTACACGCACTTCGCACTGCCCAACCTGCTGATGATGGACTGCGAGCAGCACGGCGCGAACGTCTTCGACGTCATCGACCTCATCAACCGCGACTACCCGCGCGGCGGGATCGCCCACCCCGGCCTGACCGCGGGCACGTGCCTGCGCAAGGACTTCACGTTCTCCGAGGAGCGCTCGGCGGCGCCCGGGATGCTGCTGGCCGTTTCGCGGGTCAACGAGTCGGTCCCGCTGTTCCTGGTCGAGGGCGCCAAGCGCCGGCTGGAGTCGCTGTCGGGCCGCAAGGTCGCGGTGCTCGGCCTGGCCTTCAAGCGCGACACCGACGACGAGCGCGACTCGCTCGCGCACAAGCTCATCCGGCTGCTGGAGCGCGAGCTGGCCGACGTGGCGATCCACGATCCCGTCGTTCCCACGCCCACCCAGTCCTTCGAGGACGCGGTGCGCGACGCCGACGCCGTCGTGGTGGCCACCAACCACTCGGCCTTCGACGGCTCCGAGCGGCTGCGCGAGATCCGCGACCTGGCGGGCGACGAGTGCCTGGTCATCGACCCGTGGAACGTCTTCGGGTCCTCGCAGGTGTTCGCCTACGCCGCCGAGGTCGCGGCGCTGGTCGCCGCCGACTAGCGCGCGATCCGGCCAAGATCCACTCCACCGGCGTCGGGGTCGTCGAACGCTTGACGATTGTTCAGATCGCGTTCAGCGGCAGCCAGGGATGAGTTGTCCCCGGCGGCGCTGCTGCGCTGAAGATCAGCCAGGACCGCGGTGTACGCAAGGGCGTTGCCCGTGTTCGTCATGCCGCGCAGCGCAGCTAGGTAGTCGCCGCGGTCACGCGTGCGGACGATGATCCGCTGCTCGTCGGCGGCGGTCAGCTCCGAGTTCATGAGGATGCGCGCCATCCGGCCGTTCCCATCCGCAAAGGGGTGCACTTCGGAGACGAGAAACATCGCGAAGGCCGCGCGCGCGAATCCGGCGGGCAACGAACCGTAGATCCGATAGCTCTCTCGCAGAGTCCCCTCGACGAGCTCAGGAGCGACGAAGAGACGGCCGCCCACCTGGTTCGGGCGCTGCTTCCACTGACCCGGTCCGATGTCCGGCCGCTCGCCCAACATCGCGTGGTGCTGGCGCCTGAGAAGTTCGACCAGCTCGTCCGCGCTCGCGGGAACTCGGCGGCGCTCCGTACCGTCAATGAGGAGCCGGTAGGTCCCGAGTATGTCGTGGGCATCAGCCGGACGCTGCTGCGGGACCTCGCCCCGAAACACGATTCGCTCCGCCTCCGCGACGGTGAACTCCGTCCCCTCGATGTAGTTCGAGAAGTAGGCCTCGAAGAAGGCGAACACCGAGAGGTCGTGCGATGAGTTGGCCCCCAGCGCGGGAAGCGCTGTGCCCAGCAGATGTCCCCCGAGCGCCTCAAAGCGCTCGATCCGCGCCGGATCGAACGGAATGCCCTTGGCGCGCGCCCGAGCGGACGACGAGGACAGAGGAGCGTCACGCGTGCCGAGCAGCGTCCCGATCAGCTCGTCAAGCGCGACCGACTGAGCGTCCATGCCGAGCGTCGGCGCGAGCGCGCGTGCCTCGTCGCGAAGACGGTGGAAGCTAGCCGGGTCCAAGCGACCGTATTCCTCGAGCGCCGCTTCGAGCTCGTCGCGTCGCAGAGTGCGCGAAGCCGCGCCGCCCCGTGCGCGAGACGGCTCCAGGTTTTCGAGAAAGGCGCGCGGCCGCGAGCTCATGAAGATTGGATGGCCCATCCAAGAGGTGTCGCCCTCGGCGGGAGGGGGGCCGTGCCGGGGCCGGAGGCGGAGACCTGGGAGGCGGACCTCGCGAGTCGTGGGCGCGATGAGGAACACCGACCCGTCGGCCGCCGGGGCGAACTCCATGGCGGTGCGTCCGGTCATGACCGAGCCGGGGAAGTACCCCGCTGCAATCAGCGCCCAGTTGCGGCGGGCGACGGCCTCCGGAGCCTCGTGCATGTTCCGGGTGTACAGGCGCGGGCCGAGCCGCCGGGCCTTCTCATTGCGGACGGCAGAGCGCACCGCGTCGCTGATGGTGGAGTCGCTGAAGAAGACCTCTGGCTGAGCGTCGACAGAAAACCGTTGGTTACCGGTCGTCATACGGCCCAGTATACGGATAAGCGTTCGCTAGTGGCCGATTGCGACCGATTTCTGCTCGTTAGCGAGTGGTTGGGTCGGAAAACTGCTTGCTACTGCGTCGAGTCCGTCAGGATGGTCTCCCAGTCGCCGTCAGATCAGTAGTCTAACTGGCGTCAGAATGGTAGTCTTGCAAGGTGCGACCTCCTCATGCCCCGTACCGTCCGCGAGTCGTCGACCACGAGCTCGACGAGTTGATGTCGGAGCTGCCGGCGCTCGCGCTCGAAGGCCCCAAGGGCGTCGGGAAGACCGTTACCGCCTCCAGGCGCGCCAAGACGGTCCACGGGCTCGACGACCCGGCGCAGCGCGACGTCATGCTCGCGGAGCCGGCCCGGCTGCTGGATGGCCCGCCTCCGGTCCTCATCGACGAGTGGCAGTACGTGCCGGAGTCGTGGGACCTGATTCGCCGCGAAGTGGACCGCGGCGCGGCCGCCGGCCGCTTCCTGCTCACGGGATCGGCCTCACCGGCCGGGTCGGGCACCCATTCCGGTGCGGGACGAATCGTCAGTGTCCGGATGCGGCCGATGGCCCTGGCGGAGCGCGGAGCGGTCCGGCCTACGGTCAGCCTCCGCGCCCTGCTGTCGGGGGCCCGAGAGGGCGTCCGCGGGTGGACGCGGTGGGGCCTGGAGGACTACGTGGAGGAGATCGTGCGGTCCGGGTTTCCGGGCCTTCGTGAGCTGTCGGGGCGAGCCCGGCGCGCGCAGCTCGACGGCTACCTGCATCGGATCGTCGACCGGGACTTCCCCGACCTCGGACACTCGCTGCGCAACCCGGACGCACTGCTGCGCTGGATGACGGCGTACGCCGCCGCCTCTGCGACGACGACATCGTTCGAGAAGATCCGCGACGCGGCGACGAGCGGGCATGGCGACAAACCGGCCAAGACCGCGACACTCCCGTATCGCGACGTGCTCGAGCGCCTGTGGATCGTCGACCCACTCCCGGCGTGGGCGCCGAGCCGCAGCCACATCCGGCGCCTGACGCTCCCTCCGAAGCACCATCTGGCCGATCCCGCGCTCGCCGCGCGCTTGCTCGGCGTCGACTCCGACGCGCTTCTGGCGGGCGCGGGCCCCGGCCCCGCGATTCCGCGTTCCGGCACGCTGCTGGGGTCACTCTTCGAGTCCCTCGTCACCCTGTCCGTCCGCGTGTACGCACAAGCCGCCGAGGCGCGGGTGCTGCACCTGCGAACCGGGTCCGGAGAGCACGAGGTCGACCTCATCGCCCAGCGCGCCGACGGGCGAGTCGTGGCGATCGAGGTGAAGCTCGCGCGCACCGTGGAAGACGACGACCTGCGCCACCTCAAGTGGCTCGCAGACCGGATCGGCGACGAGCTCCTGGACTCGGTGGTCGTCACCACCGGCCAAGAGGCGTACCGGCGGCCCGACGGCATCGCGGTCGTGCCCGCGGCCCTACTCGGTCCCTAGGGCGCGAAGCTGCGCAGCGTGACGTCCAGGCCGTCGCGCAGGGACGTCGAGGCGGTCCAGTCCAGCGCCTCGCGGGCGCGCGCCGGGTCCAGGCAGCTGCGCCGCGCCTCGCCCGGGCGCTCGGGCGCGTGCTCGGGCTGGAAGCCGTCGCCGCCCGAGAGCGCGCGCAGCGTGTCCACCAGGTCGAGCACCGAGGACTCCTCGCCGCGGCCGATGTTCACCGCGCCGGTGGCGTCCGAGGCCCCGGCGGCGAGCACGGCGTCGGCCACGTCGCCGACGTAGGTGTAGTCGCGGGTCTGGCGCCCGTCGCCGAAGACGACGGCCGGTTCGCCGGCGTGCAGGCGCTGGCAGAAGATGGCCACGACGCCGGCCTCGCCGTGCGGATCCTGGCGCGGGCCGTAGATGTTGGCCAGGCGCAGCGTCAGCGTGGACATCGCGTGCAGCGCGCGGTAGAGGTCGCAGTAGCGCTCGCCGACCCACTTGCTCAGCCCGTAGGGCGCGAGCGGCTGGATGTGGGAGCCCTCGGGCGTGGGGACGACGTCGGCGTCGCCGTACAGCGCCCCGCCGGTGGAGACGTAGACGAAGCGTGGGACCTCGGCGCGGCGCGCCGCCTCGAGCAGCGTGGCCGTGCCGCGGACGTTGACGTCGGCGTCGTACTCCACCTCGCCCACCGAGCGCGTGACGCTGATCTGGGCCGCCAGGTGGTAGACGACGTCGGGGCGCACCCGCTCCAGCAGGGCCCGCATGGCGTCGGCGTCGCGGACGTCGGCGACCTCCAGCTCGACGCCGGCGCCGGCGACGTTCTCGCGCTTGCCCGTCGAGAGGTCGTCGACGGCCACCACCGCGGTGCCGGCGGCCAGGAGCTTGTCGGCGACGTGGGATCCGATGAACCCCGCGCCCCCGGTCACCACCGCGGTCGACATGCGGCGAAACACTAGTGACTAACCTGACCGGCCCATGAGCCGAGTCCTGGTCACCGGAGGCGCGGGCACGATCGGCGCCGCCGTCGTGCGGCGCCTGCTGGCCGACGCCGACTTCGAGGTGCGGGTGTCCGACGCCCGGCCCGCGCCGCAGTGGATGCGCGAGGGCTGCGAGGTCCACACCGGCGACCTGCGCGACGTCAACGAGTCGCGCAGCGCTATGGCGGGTTGCGACCACGTCATCCACCTGGCGGCGATCGTGGGCGGGATCGCCAACTTCCACAAGCTGCCCCACACGCTGACCGAGGTCAACAACGCGCTCTACAACAGCGTGATCCGCGCGGCGCTGGACCGCTCGGTGGCGCGCTTCGTCTACGTGTCCAGCTCGATGGTCTTCGAGCGCGCCGAGGTCTTCCCCACGCCCGAGGACTACCTGTCGCAGTGCCCGGTCCCGCGCTCGGCGTACGGGTTCTCCAAGCTCACCGGCGAGGTCTACTGCCGCGCCGCCCACGACGAGCACGGGCTGCCGTTCACGATCTGCCGGCCCTTCAACGCCTACGGGCCGGGCGAGATGCCCGACGACGAGCCGGGGATCGCCCACGCCGTGCCCGACCTCATCCGCAAGTCGCTGACCGGCCGCCGGCCGCTGGAGATCTTCGGCTCCGGCGAGCAGACCCGCACGCTGACCCACGTCGACGACATCGCCGAGGGCGTCGTCACCGCCATGCGCTCGCCGGCCGCGCTGAACGAGGACTTCAACGTGTCGGCGGCGCGCGAGCTCACCGTGGCCGAGATCGCCCGGATCGTCTGGGAGGCCTGCGGCAACGACCCCGGCGAGTTCGAGCTCTCCCACCGCGACTCGTTCGAGGTCGACGTCCAGCGGCGCTGGCCCTCGGTCGAGAAGGCGGAGCGGCTGCTGGGCTGGCGGGCGCGGATCGACGTCGAGGAGGGGATCGCGCAGACCGTCGAGTGGCTGCGCGAGCGCCTCGAGGTCCGGGTGTAACACCGGTGTTACACTTCCTCGCATGCCCACGAAGCACCGCCGCCTCGCGCTGGTTCGCGATCCCGAGGTAGACGCGGCGCTCGACCGCGCCCGGGGCGCGCTGGACAGCGACAAACCCGACGCCGCCCTGGCTCGCGAGCTGCTCCTGGCCGGCGCCGAGGTGCTCGCGCCCGAGCCCGAGGACCCGTTCGTCGCCAGGCTCCTGCGCGACTTCCCGGGAACGCGGCCGGCGAAGTACACCCCGGAGGAGGCGCTGGCGCGCCGCGGCCCGCTGCCGCCGATGGACCCTGACGATCCGTACGCGGCGAGCCGGGCGCTGCAGGAGCTGCGCGAGGACACGATCTGAGACGGGCCGCGTACATCGATGCCTCGGCCCTGGTGAAGCTGGTGGTGCGCGAGCCGGAATCCGACGCGGTCGAGGAGCTGGTTCTCGGTCGTCACCTGGTGGCGTCCGAGGTGGCCGAGGTCGAGGTGCGTCGCGCGGCACGACTTCGCGGGACGATCGACGAGCGGACCATGGCGGAGGCTCTCGGCCTCGTCTCGTTCCTGTCGCTCGATGAGCGCGCCCGCCGGCTGGCGGCGACCGTCGACCCGCCGCGGCTGCGATCCCTCGACGCGATCCACCTGGCGACGGCTCTGCTCGTCGACGGGATCGAGGAGTTCGTCTCCTACGACCGGCGGCTGGCCGGCGCGGCGCGAGAACGCGGCCTGACCGTCCTCTCGCCCGCCTAACGGCAGGCTCCGTTGCCGGTGTCGGTGTAGTCGTCGCCGGGCTCCGGGGCGAACAGCCAGCCGTAGCCGTCGGGGCGCAGCTCGAGCAGCAGGATGCCGAAGGTGTCGGTGCTGGCGGCCTCGGAGTACGCCTTGCGCACGGGCATGCGCTGGTAGTTGCGCCCGCCCGTGCCCACGACGAACGAGCGCATGCCGTTCACGCGGTCGATCTGGCCGTCGGCGTCCAGGGGCGCGATCCGCTCGTAGTGGTGGACGTGCCCGGTCAGGACCACGTCGGCGCCGGCCTGCGCCAGAGCGGCCCACAGCGCCTGGACGGACGTGTTCCCGACCCGCTGGACCGACGAGTGGCGTGGATGGTGCCAGTAGGCCAGCGTGCAGCGGTCGGGGTGCGCCGCGAGGTCGGCGCGCAGCCAGCGCTCCTGCGCGCTGTCGACGAAGCAGCTGACGAATCCGCAGTTGGAGTTCAGGACCACGACGTGCCAGGCCCCGAGGTCGTAGGAGTAGTAGCCGCGGTCGGGGGCGCCGGCGGCCGCGCCGAAGTAGGTGAAGTACTGCGAGGCGCCGGGCGTGCCGTACTCGTGGTTGCCGACGGCGGGGCGGGTGCGGTCGCGCACGCGCCCCCACGTCCGGTCGTACTCGACCCACTCCTCGGGCGTTCCGCGCTCGTACTGGGCGTCGCCGAGCATGGCCACGGCGTCGGGGGCCGCCTGCACCAGCTGGTCGCCGGTCTCCTGGTGGTGGCAGCGCTCCGCGGTGCGCGGCTCGCCCGGGAAGCACGCGATGTCCCCCGCCGCCGCGAGCAGCGGGTTCGTCCGGGTGGGGGCGGGCAGGGGCGGGACGACGGTCTGCGGCGGCAGGACGTAGAACGGCTCGACGCGGCGCAGGCGCCCGGCCCGCAGGGTCAGCGTCGAGCCCTCGAGGCGGGAGCCGGGGACGGTCAGCGTGACGGTGGCCCGACCGCGCGCGCCGGCCCGCGCGATGGCCGGCGGCGCGTCGCGCAGCTGGGCCGTCACGAGGTCGTTGCGATTCAGGCCGCGGACGTCGATGCGGACCGGGGCGGTCGGGAAGGCGACCGTCCGGGAGATCGAGAGACCAACCTGGGTGTGGGAGAAGGAAATCGCCTTGGGCGCCCAGTCACGGGTGGCCGGCACGACGCGCAGGCGGCCGTCCACGGCGGTGCGCCCGGCCCGGGCGCGGATGGGATGCGTGCGAACGCTGAGGTTGGACGGCAGCCGCAGGGGCGTGGCGAACCGCCCGTCGGACCCGACCCGCCCGACCCCCAGGCGCCCCCCGCCGCGGCGCCGGACGACCACCGGCGTCCCCGGCCGCCAGCCCGCGCCCTCGGCCGCGACCGTGGTCCCGGGCGCTGCGATCGCCGGCCGCAGAGACAGGCTCGCCGCGGGCGCCGTCGCCGGCACCGCGGCCAGCGCCGACGCGGTCACGACCGCGGTCAGGAGGGAGCGGGGCACGCAGACGCAAACACGCCGCGTCGCTCCGAGATGCGCCCTACCGCGCAGGGCAGGAGCTCAGGCTCCACGTTGAAGGCTGGGATCACGCGCCGTCGACGCGACCGAGGTGGTCGAGGAGATCTTCGGCGCTGTCGTGAGTGGTCACGTCGCCGGCCGAGGGGTGCTCGTCGACGTCGAAGTCCAAGAACGACTTCAGATCGCCGCGCTCGACCCGCATCCCAAACCGGCTGAGCAATGCCGGAAGCGTTTCCGGGTCAAGTGCGGTGGAGCCGAACTTCGTCGGCGCAAAGCCGAGCACTTCCTCCGCATCTTCGAGGCGCAGCATCGGCAAGTGGAGCTCGCTAACCAGCTCGCCGGTGTCCGGGTGGTATTGCCTAAGAGCCCACATGAGCGTCTAGACGACGATGGTACGGGTCGCGCTCGGACCCCTTCAATCGCTCGCCTGTCTCCGGGTCGAACTCTCCTAGGTGCCTGCCTCTGCGGTCGTACATCTCCAACGTTCCGTGCCGGTAGTCCTGGAAAGGGGGTCTTTGGCTGCGCCCGGCGCAATCCGGGCGGAGCGGCCGGGATCGCCGGTGGTGAGTGATATCCCACATCGCCGCGACTGTGCCAGGGACAGTGTTACGACGCAGTCGTGCACTGCAACAAGGAACCGTAATGTCCTAGCGTCGCTCGCGGACGAGGACGATCTGGGGGCGGGCGCCGGGGACCTTCGGCCAGCGGTCGTCGCCGCAGATCACGGTGTCGACGTCGGCGGCGACGTCGGCGGTGGCGAGGATGAGCGCGTCCGGCGTCTTCAGGCGGCGGGCTCGCCCGGCGGGCGATCGCCGTGCGTACTCGCCCTGCAGCGCCGCCGCCCGCTCGGCGACCGCCGTGTCGACGGGCAGGATCGCGATGCCCAGGTCGGTCGCGAGCTCGCGGATCGCCCGCTCGGCGCGATGACCGACCGCCGCGCCGTGCAGAAGCTCCGTCCACGTGATCGCGGAGATCGCGAGGCCCGATCCCGCTCGCACCGCGCCCTCGACCTTCGCCACCGCGTCGTCGTGGAGCAGGTCGTCCGCGTCCAGGTAGCCGACGACCGACGAGCTGTCCAGCAGCGCTAGTCCCACTCGCGGCGCAGGTCGTCGAGCGTCCGGCGCAGCGCGCCGCCGGTCGAAAGCCTCCCGCGATGCCTGTCCAAGACCGCGTCGAGCCCGGTCAGCTCGACCCGCCCGGGGCCCAGCGCGCGGACGATGAGCTCTTCGCCGGCGCGGAAGCCGGCCTGGTCGAACGGGGGCTTGGCGATCGTCACCTGATGCTTGGAGGAGATCCTGGTCCGGGCGATCTCGCCCCCTCCCTTTGCCTTTACGTTCTTGGGCATGGGTAAAGATTACCGCGTCCGCCTTCGGACGGCCGGATGGCTATCGTCCCGCGCCGAATGGGCTCGACCGCGCTGATCACCGGCATCACCGGCCAGGACGGCTCCTACCTGGCCGAGCTGCTGCTGGAGAAGGGCTACGACGTCCACGGGATGGTGCGGCGCGCCTCGACCGAGAAGTTCGAGCGGATCGAGCACCTGCGCGACCGGATCACCCTGCACCAGGGCGACCTGCTCGACCAGCGCTCGCTCGTCGACACCCTGCGGGCGTGCCGGCCGGACGAGATCTACAACCTGGCCGCGATGTCCTTCGTGGCCGTGTCGTGGATCCAGCCCACGCTGACGGCGGAGTTCACCGGCGTCGGCGTGACGCGCATCCTCGAGGCCATGCGCGAGGTCTCGCCCGAGGCCCGCTTCTACCAGGCGTCCTCCAGCGAGATGTTCGGCAAGGTCCGCGAGGTCCCGCAGACCGAGGACACGCCGTTCTACCCCCGCTCGCCCTACGGCGTGGCCAAGGCCTACGGCCACCACATCACGGTCAACTACCGCGAGTCCTACGACTTATATGCGGTTTCGGGGATATTATTCAATCATGAATCACCCCGTCGCGGGCTGGAGTTCGTGACGCGCAAGATCACGTGGCACGCCGCGGCGATCAAGCTCGGGTTGCTCGAGGAGCTGGCGCTGGGCAACACCGACGCCGAGCGCGACTGGGGCTACGCGCGCGACTACGTCGAGGCGATGTGGCTGATGCTCCAGCGCGACGACCCGCAGGACTTCGTGATCGCCACGGGGATCGCGCACTCGGTGCGCGACTGCGTGAACGTGGCCTTCGACCACGTCGGCCTCGACCCCGCCGAGTACGTGAAGACCGACGACGCGCTCAAGCGGCCGGCCGAGGTCGACCACCTGATCGGCGACTACGGCAAGGCCAAGCGGCTCCTGGGATGGGAGCCCCGCACGAGCTTCGACGAGCTGATCCGCCTGATGGTGGACGCCGACCTCGAGCTGCTGCGCCGCGACAGCGGCGCCCTCCCGCGCTAGGTCGGCCGGCCGGGCCGCGCGATCGCGGCGCGGACCAGTGCCGCCCCCTCCCGGGAGGGCCCGGACGACCGGACACCGATCGCGCCCAGGCCGGCGAACACCGTCCAGCGCAGCCCGCCGTGCAGCAACGCGACGCCCCGGGCCGCGAGGACCGCCGCCCGCCCGCGGCGTGCGAACCACCGGTCGTCGAACGCGACGCGCAGCCGCTGCGAGGCCCCGGCGGCGGTCCCACGGCTGCTGGCGGCCACGCCATGGACCGCGCGCGCCGCCGGCTCGACCCAGACCTCGTGGCCGGCCTGCGCCGCCTGGCGAGCCCACTCCACGTCCTCGCCGTACATGAATCCCGCCTCGGGCAGAGGGCCGATCTCGCGACGCGCGGCGCAGAACGCCCCGGTGACCCAGTCGACGCGGCGTGGCGAGCGGTAGTGGCGCGGGTGGGCCAGCAGGGCCACCTCCCGCCGCCTGGCCAGCGGGGTCCGGTGCAGCCCCAGGGCCAGCCACAGCGCACCCCGCAGCGAGGGCATCCGCCCGGCCGAGGGCTGGAGCGCTCCCGACGGATAGCGCAGGGCCGCGCCGACGATCCCGGCGGCCGGGGTGGCGTCCAGCCGCCGCAGGAGCGCGGAGATCGCACCGGGGTCGGGGAAGGCATCCGGGTTGAGGAGAACGACATGGCGCCCGCGCGCGAGGGCGAGACCGCGGTTGGCGGCGGCGGCAAAGCCGAGATTGCGGTCGAGGGCCACCACCGTGGCGCCCGCGGCCGCGGCCAGGTCGCGCGACCGGTCCGTCGAGGCGTTGTCGACGACGAGGACCTCGAGGGTCCCGGGCCCGACCGACGACGCCACGCTGCTCAGGCATCGGGCGACGACGCCCTCGCTCTGGTGGGTGACGACGACGACCGAGGCGTCGGGCGCCGGGGGGCTCATCGGTCCGGGAGGCCGAGGGCCTCCCCCAGTCGCTCGGCCAAACCGTCCCAGGTGAACCGCCGGACGTGCTGCGCTCCCGCCCGGCGCAGTTCGGCATGGTGGCCGTCGTCCCGGAGGACCTGCGCCATGGCGGCGGCCCAGCGCTCCGGGTCGTCGTCCGCGACGTAGCGCGCGCCGCCCCCGGCCGTCTCGCGCAGCGCCGGCAGGTCGCGCGCCACCGCGGGGGTGCCGGCCGCCAGGGTCTCGGCGAGCGGCATGCAGAAGCTCTCCTGGGTCGAGGGGACGACCGTCACTCGCGCGGCCCGGTAGGCATCGACGAGCTCGGTGAGCGAGAGGCCCCGCTCCACGGTCACCTCCCCGAGCGACGACAGGCCGCCGGCGCGCCGGACGATCTCCGCGTGCTGGCGCGGTGAGACGTCGGGATTGCCGACGAGCCGCAGCCGGGGCCGCGGAGCGGGAAGCCGCGACCACGCCTCGAGCAGGAGGTCGTGACGTTTGTGCGGGTAGAAGTCGGCGACGTAGAGCACGTCCGTCCCGGCCTGCGGCCCCGGCGTGAACCTCGAGTGGTCCACCCCGAGCGGCGCGACCGCCGGCCGAGCCCCGGTTGCCTTGGCCACGAGGCGAGCCATCCCGTGACTCGGGACGGCCGCCGTCGCGCCGCGGGCCAGCGTGCGCGACACGGCGCGCACGCGCGTGCGGTCGCCGGCACGACCGTCCGCACTGAACATCAGCGGGTTGCAGAGGTAGGCGACCGTCGGGGACGGCACCGCTCGGGGAAGCATCCCGGAGAAGGTCAGGAGTCCCACCGGGCGCATCGCCGCCACACGTCGCGGCAGGCGCAGGGCCTCCCACACGACCCTGGAGACGAGCTCGAGGGGACGGCGCTCCGCCAGGCGCAGGACCCGTACGCCCGGGAGGTCGCGCAGGCCGCGGTCCACCATCGAGTTCTCGCGCGTTATGACGCAGACGCCGTTGATCCCGGGACGCCGCGCCAGGCGCGGCGCGAGCTGGACCACCGAGTAAGCGGTCCCGCCGAAGCGCGCGGCGAGCGCGTCGATCACGAGCGTGCCGCTAGCCGGCCCCATGCTGCGCCCGGCACACATACGCCGCGCGGGTCCGGAGCAGGGCCCGGACGACCTCAGCGTCCACGCGCGAGCGGGCCAGGTGTTTCTCGTAGAAGCGCGCCGCCGACGCGTGGAAGGCCTGCACGGTGCGCACGGTGCGCCCGCTCGCGCCCGTGCTGTGCCGGGCTTGGGCCGCGGGCTCGTACCAGACCTCCCCCCCGGCCTCGCGCAGGCGCCGGCACAGGTCGGCGTCCTCCCAGTACATCCAGAAGCGCTCGTCGAACCCGCCTACCCGGGCGAACGCGTCCCGGCGGAACATCTGACACGCGCCGGACACCCAGTCCACGGCCCGCGCCCGCAGGTTCTCGGCGGCCGCCAGCCCGGCGGGCGTGTGCCCGCGCCGCCGCAGCGCGCGCGTGATCGTGCTGCTGCGTCCCAGGAACGCCGTGTGAACTCCCGGATCGGACCGAGCGGAGAGCTGGATGGAGCCGCCGGGGTCCCACAGGCGCGGTCCGACGGCGAAGGTCCGCCGGCCGGCGAGGAGCCGCGCGCGCAGGGTCGAGAGGGCGTCGGGCTCGAGCGTCACGTCCGCGTTGAGGACCGTCACCAGCGGGCTGTCCGTCCGTGCCACGCCGACGTTGCACCCCGCGGCGTAACCGACGTTCGGGCTGCGCACCCACTCCCAGTCCTCTCCCGGGGCCGGGCGCGAGGTCGCGCCGTCGACCAGCGCCGAGTTGTCCACGACGAGGATCTCGGCCGGGCGGGGCCGCTGCGCGCGCAGCGCGTCCAGACACGCCCTGAGCTCCACCGGGGTCCTGTAGTGCACGACCACGACCGCGACGTCCGGCATCTGATGTTCCCCTAGTACCACCGTCGAGCGGGAGCCTATGCCTTGGGGTGGCGGTATGGCCTAGCCGCGACGGGGGGTTGGCCTGGGCTGCGGGACGACGTTGAAGAACACGCGCCGCCACATCGAGACGTTGCCCGCGGCGTCGACCGCGCCGATGGCGGCGGTGTAGCGGCCCACCGGGAGCGCGCGGCGACCCAGCCGACCGCTGAACGGCACGGAGTTGGCGCCCGGCCGCGCGGTGCGCACGAGCGTGCCGAGGTGCTTGAGGATCGTGCAGGCGCGCCGGCGCAGGAGCCACCTCAGGCGGACCGCGCGGCTGCGGGTGGTGCCGCCCCGGATCGTGCGGGCGAGACGCAGGCGCAGCGCCTTCGTCACGACCAGGCAGCGCCGGCCCTGGCGGTATCCGATCGTCGTGCGGGCGATGAAGATGGCGACGCGCGCGCGCTCGGACAGCGTCAGGCGGAACGCGGTGCCGGCGCGCGGCCGGGTCGCGGCGGCCAGCGCTGTCGTCCCGCCGCCCACCGTGAAGCGGGTGCGCAGCATCGACCACGTCCGGATGACCGGCCGTGTGCGGTCCGCGGCGGGCGGGCTCGCGGGAGCGCCGCCGCCCGTGCCCGGTCCCGGCGTGACGCCGGGGACGGTCGGGGTGGGCGGGGCGGCCGGCGGGCTCACGGGGTCCGCGGCGATCGGGACGACCGGCAGCGACGTGGCCTGCGCCGAGGCGCCGGCGCCGTTGGAGGCGACGACCGAGCAGGTGACCTGACGGCCGACGTCAGCCGCGACCACGGTGTGCGTGGCGCCCGTCGCCCCGGCGATGTCCGCACCGTCGCGCTTCCACTGGCGTGCGTGGGAGGTCGGGTCGTTGAGCCACAGGCCGTCCGAGCACTGAAGGTCCCTGCCCTCCTGGGCGACGCCCGTGATGACCGGGGGCGCAAGGTTGACCGGCTCGACGGGGGCCGCCGACCCGGTCGGGACGACGGGCGCCGAGGTCGCCTCGCCCGAGTCGCCGGCGCCGTTGGACGCGATGACCGAGCAGGTGACCTGATGGCCTACGTCAGCCGCGACCACGGTGTGCGTGGCTCCCGTCGCCCCGGGGATGGCCGCGCCGTCGCGCTTCCACTGGCGCGCGTAGGAGGCGGGGGAGTTCTGCCAGATCCCGTCCGAGCAGGCGAGCTGCTGGCCCTCCTGGGCGGCGCCCGTGATGACCGGGGGCGCAAGGTTGGCCGGCTTGCCGGGGGGGGCCGGCCCGGTCGGGACGACCGGCGCCGACGTCGCCTCAACCGAGTCGCCGGCGCCGTTGGAGGCGACGACCGAGCACGTGACCTGACGGCCGACGTCAGCGGCGACCACGGTGTGCGTGGCGCCCGTCGCCCCGGGGATGGCCGCGCCGTCGCGCTTCCACTGGCGCGCGTAGGAGGTCGGGAAGTTCAGCCAGGTCCCGTCCGAGCAGGCGAGCTGCTGGCCCTGATGGGCCGTGCCGGTGATGGTCGGGGGCATCAGGTTGACGGGCTTGGCCGCGGCCGGCGCGGCGATCGGCACGACCGGCAGCGAAGTCGCCGCGAACGGGCTCGGTCCGTCGCTGTTGCTCGCGGTGACCGAGCAGGTGATCACCTGGTTGACGTCCTCCAGCTTGACCTCATACGTGGAAGAGGTCTCGCCCAGCAGCGCCGAGCCGTTGCGCTGCCACTGACGGGCGAACGACGTCGGGAAGTTCAGCCACGTGCCGTTCGAGCACGTCAGCGTGTGGCCCACCTGCGCGGTGCCCGTGATCGACGGGGGAACCGTGTTGATCGGGAACTGCGCCAGCGCGGCGGCGGGCAGCGCGAGGAGGATGGCCGTCGCGAGGACGGCCGAGAGTCCGAGGCGGCGCAGCCGCGAGGACTTGCGGGGGCAGGGCCAACCACATCCCATGCTTTGACCATCGACACCTCCGTCCGCGACTTGACCGTAATTCCGGTCATTCCGGCGATATGGACGGATATGCGAGAGGGGCTAGGCGACCGGCGCCGGGTCGGACTCGAACCCGGTCGTCGCCCCCGACGGCGGTGCCTGGTGGTAGGCGATGACCTCTTCGAGGATCGCGCCCAGCGGCGTGGTCGGCCGCCAGCCGATGTAGCTCTCGATCTTCGATATGTCGGGGATGCGCCTGACCATGTCCTCGAAGCCCGGCGCGTACGCGTCCTCGTAGGACACCAGGCCGATCTCGGACTCCGACCCCGCGGCCTCGACGACCCGGCGCGCCAGCTCGCCGATCGAGATCTCCTCCTGGCTGCCGACGTTGAAGATCTGTCCGTAGGCGTCGTCCGACGCCATCAGGTCCACCATGGCCCGAACCACGTCGCGCACGTGGCAGAAGCAGCGTTGCTGGGTGCCGTCGCCGTAGACGGTGAGCGTCTGACCGGCCAGTGCCTGGCGCACGAAGCTCGGGATCACCATCCCGTAGCGGCCGGTCTGTCGCGGCCCGACGGTGTTGAACAGCCGGGCGATGACCACCGGCAGCTTGCGCTCGCTCCAGTAGGCCAGCGCGAGGTACTCGTCGATCGCCTTGGAGCACGCGTAGGACCAGCGTCCGTTGTAGGTCGGCCCGAGCACCAGGTCGCCGTCCTCGCGGAACGGGAGTTTGTGGCTCTTGCCGTAGACCTCGCTCGTGGAGGCGACGAACACGGGCTTCTTCTTCTTGTTGGCGTGGGTCAGGACGACCTCGGTGCAGTGGACGTTCGTCTCGATGGCGCGCACGGGACTCTCGACGATCAGGTCGACCCCGACGGCAGCCGCGAGGTGGAAGACGACGTCGGCCTCGTCCACCAGCTCGGCGACCAGCCGCGGATCGGCCGCGGACTCGATCGCGTAGTCGAAGCGCGGGTTGTCCTTGAGGTGGCGGATGTTGTCCATCGACCCCGTGGACAGGTCGTCCATCACCTGGACGCGGTCTCCGCGGGCCAGCAGCTCGTCGGCCAGGTGCGACCCGATGAACCCCGCCCCGCCCGTGATCAGATAGCGCAACCCGCTGCCTTTCTGCTCATCGCCGACACCCTAGCCGCTGCGAGGCGGACCGATCAAACGTCGCGATTGCGAAGGCGCAGGACCACGCCGAGTCCGGAGCCGAGCAGCAGGACCGCTACCGCGGCGCCCAGCGCGAGGGCGGTTCCCGACCCCGGGTCGCCGACGGCCTCGACCGCCGCGCGGCGGTTGTCCGCCGCCGCGGCGACGGCGGCGGGCGAGCGCGAGGCCGATCCGGATCCCGGAACGCTGCGCGGGGTGCGACGCGCGGGCGGCTCGATGCCCTCGCCGAAGAGCGGCGCGGCGGGGGGCTGCCCCTGTGCCGACCCGCCCCCGGCGGATCGGCCAGACTGCGCGGATCGGCCCGTGTCGGCAGCCCCGGCCCCGTACTGACGCCGCGCGTCGTCTAGGGGGATGGCGTACTCGCGTCCCGCGGGCGTGTCCGGGTCGAAGGTCACCTGGCCGGCGGCCCCGGCAGGCACGCAGAGCGTGACCGCGACGGCTCCGAGGGCGATCAGCTCCCGGCGGCGCGACGAGATCCCCAGCCCATGACTAACCTGAATCCTGATGGTTCGAACTCTACCCCGATCGTGCGCGACCCGGTCGGCGGACTGAAGGTTCGTGCCGGTTGAGCTGCGGCTAGCGGCGGCCTTCGGGATCGCGGCCGTCGGGGCGCTGGCGCTGACGCCGCTCGCCCGGCGCCTGGCGCTGCGGACCGCCTTCCTGGACCAGCCCGTCGGCTACAAGAGCCACGCCGCGCCCACGCCGTACCTCGGCGGGCTGGCGGTGGTGGCGGCGTTCGCGCTGGCCGCCGGCGTGGCCGGCCGGCTGGGCGAGCTGTGGCCGCTGGTCGCGGGGGCCCTGGCGCTGTGCGCGCTGGGGACCGTCGACGACCGCCGCACGGTGCGCCCCTCGCTGCGCGTGCTGCTCGAGGCCACGCTCGCCGCCGCCCTGTGGTCGCTCGGGCTCGGGTGGTCCGTGGTCTCCAGCGACCTGGTGAACCTCGCCGTCACCGTCCTGTGGGTGGTCGCGGTGGTCAACGCGTTCAACCTGATGGACAACATGGACGGGACGGCGGCGTCCTGCGCGACGGCGTCTTCGCTGGGCATCGCCGGCCTGGCGGCCACCACCGGGGAGTACGAGGTGGCGGCGCTGGCTTTGGCGCTCGCCGGGGCGTGCCTCGGCTTTCTCCCGTTCAACGCTCGCTCGCCGGCGCGGATCTTCCTCGGCGACGGCGGCAGCATGCCCGTCGGCTTCCTGGTCGGAGCCCTGGCGATGGCGGTCCCGGCCCTCAACGACGGAGCGGAGTGGGTCGGGCTCGGAGCCGTGCTGCTGGTCGGCCTGCCGTTGACCGACACCACGCTGGTGACGATCTCGCGCCGGCGCCGGGGCGTGTCGATCATGACCGGCGGGCGGGATCACATGACCCACCGTCTCCTGCGGCAGCTCGGCTCCGCCCCGCTCGTCGCGCTCGCCCTCGGCGCCGCGCAGGCCAGCCTTGCGGTCCTGGCGATCGTGGGCAGCGAGCTGGGCGGGGCCCCGCTCGTCTGGATCGCGGTGCTCTGCCTCGCCTTGGCCGGCGCGACGATCCTGATCCTGGACGACGGCGCGGTGGCGGTGGCGGACGGCGGCCAGAGCAGCGCCGAGTCCGACGCCGCCCCCGTCGCGCGCGCCGTGCGCCCGAGCCTGCCGGTGCGTCCCGTCCTCGCCGCCGTTCTGGGCTTCGCATGCGGCGCGAGCCCGCTGGTCGAGGGTTTCTACAGCTTCTCCGTCTGGGGCCCCATCGCGCTCGGGATCCTGGCGCTGATGTTCGGCCTCTTCGTGGCGGGCGAGCCCTGGCCAGGGCGGCTCGGACTCGCGGCGCTTGCCGGTCTGGTCGCGCTCGCCGTCCTTGCCTTCCTCTCCACCACATGGGCCGAGTCGGCGGACCGGGCGTTGGTCGATGCCGACCGCTGGGTCCTGTACGCGGCGTTCCTCGGTACCGCACTACTTTTGATGCACACCGACGGCGCGATCCGCGCGGCGCTGGCCGGCGGAGCGGCGGGGCTGCTGGTGGTCGCGGGCTACATCCTGGCGGTGGCGCTGTGGGGCGACGCCCCCTCGCTCTTCCAGAGCGGTCGGCTGTTTGAGCCGTTGGGATACGTCAACAGCCAGGGGCTCTTCCTGGTCGTCGGCATTTGGCCGTTCGTCGCCCTCGCCCAGTACGCGCGAAACTCGGTGCTGGCGGGCGTCGGCGCAGCGGGAGCGGCCGCGCTGGCCGCGCTGGCCGCGCTGTCGCAGGCGCGCGGCGTCGCGTTCGCCCTCATCGCTTCGGTGGTCGCCGTCCTGGCCTTCGTCCCGGGCCGCCAGCGGCGGGCGTGGCTGATGGTGTGCGTGCTGGGCCCGGTAGTCGCGCTCAACGGGCCGCTCTTCGACGTCTACGAGAGCGCCGGCGCATCGTCCGCCGCGTACGAGTCGGCGATCCGGGACGCCGCGCGCGCCGCGCTGCTGGCGGCGGCGATCGCCGGGCTGGCGTGGGGAATCTGCTTCCAGCTGGTGTCCCAGGTCCCTCCGTCCTCGGCCCGGCGGGCCAGCGCCGTGGCGCTGGGCCTCCTAATCGGCGGCGTCGTGCTCGTGGCAGCCGCCAAGGCGCCCGCCATCACCGAGCGCGCGAAGGCCGAGGTCAGCGCGTTCAGGAACCTCGACCCGGACGGCGGTCGCAACCGCCTCCTGTCGGGCGGCGGCAACCGCTACGACTACTGGCGCATCGCCGTCCGCGAGTTCACCGACCAGCCCGCCCGCGGCGTCGGCGCAGGCAACTACAGCCGCGACTACTTCCTCCAGCGCCGCACAACCGAGGACATCCGCCAGCCGCACAGCATCGGGCTCCAGACGCTCGCCGAGCTCGGGCTACTCGGGGCGGCCGGCCTGGCGCTGTTCGTGCTCGCCATAGCGGCCGGCTGGCGGCGGCGGCTGGCGGCGCGGCCCCTCGGTCCCGGCGACCGCGCGATGCTGGTCGCGGCGGGCGGAGTCTTCTCGGCGTGGTTCGCGCACTCAAGCGTCGACTGGTCGCACCTGGTGCCCGGCGCGGTGGGCCTGGGGCTGGTGGCCGTCGCCTATCTGGTTGCGCGGCCCGAGAGCGTCTCCGAGCACCGCGCCGCGGGGCGCGAATCGGTCCGCGCCAGCCCGGGCCGCCTGGCCGCCCGAGCCGCCATCGGCGTGGCGATAGGGCTCGCGGTCCTCGCGATCGTGCGGCCGGTCCTCGCGCAGCACTACCGCAGCCAGGGCGAGCACGCACTGGCGAGCGACCCGGTTCGTGCCCTCGCCAAGGCCCACGACTCGTTGTCGATGAACGGCCAGTCGATGGAGACGCGCTATCTGCGGGCGGCGGCTTATGCCCGGCTCGGGGATTACGCGCGGGCGCGTTCGGAGCTCGTGCGCGCGACCGAGCTGGAGCCGCACAACTTCGTGCCGTGGGCGCTGCTCGGGGACCTGGCCGCGCGGCGGGGCGACCTGGCGCTGGCCCGCCGCTGCTACACCCTCGCCTCGCAGCTGAATCCTCAGGACCAAACGCTGCAGAAGCTCAGCCGCAAGCCGCAGGGTGAAAACGATCACGTGACTCGGAGGTAGGCCTCCACCGTGCGACGGGCGACCTCGTCCCAGGAGAACTTCGTCGCGAAGTGCTCCGACTGTCCCGGGCGTCGCCCCGTGGCTATGGCCGCGAGCACAGCTCTCCCGATCTCAGTCTCAGAGCGCGGATTGAAGAACTCGGCGTATGGGGACAGGTGCTGGACCATTCCGCCACCCGTCGTAGAAGCCAGCGGGGTACCGGCAACGCCAGCTTCGAGCATGGCCATCGAGCACAACTCGTACTCGCTTGGCATCACTACGCAATCAGCGGTTACAAAACCGTCTCGGAGCTCCTCGGACCCATGCGGCAGCGAAGGCAAGAACCGCGTTCGAGGACCCGCGGCAGCGCGGCACGCCTTCGCGTAGCTCTCACAGCCTGGCGCAACGTCTCCGAGAATCACGAGGTCGAGGTCCATGTCAGCGAGCGCGCGGACAAGACGCAGTTGGTTCTTGTTCTGATCGATGCGCGCCGGACAGAGCGTGAACCGTGGCACCCCCACGGTTTTGGCAAACGTCCCAGTGGCGGGCTCAGCGAACCGTAGGTCCGCTCCGTGCGGAATGACGGTCACCCGGTTTCGAGGAACCGCGTAGTTGCGGACGAGGAGATCCGCCTCGCGCATGGAGGTCGGGAAGAGGACGTCGACCGCGGCGTACGGCCCTGCGACAGGGCGGCGCATCCCGCGCCGCGCAGCACGGCGCGCCCGTCGAGTGAGGGCGACCCATTTCGGCAGTTCCGGCCAAATGAAGGGAGTAACCGCGAGGCGGGCAACATGCTTGCGCCACTCGGGGAAGTGCTCGCCCCCGATCGAGGAGAAGTAGTGCAGGACGTCGAAGTCGCGCAGCTTCGTCGACCACGGATCGAACATCTCAACCTGGTCGACATGGCTCTTTAGCGCTTCGTAGAGCGACAGAGCGACTCGTTCACCGCCGCCGGGTTGCTGGAACGCCGTCGGATGCGCCGCCAAGCACACCCTCACTCCCGGGCCCCGGCTTCTCGGTTTGGCAGCAGGCGGGCGAGTCGGTCACGGCCGACCGCGGCTCCAACGCCAATGTACGCCGTTCCCACGAACACGCAGATCCATACGACAAGCGACGGGCGGTCATCGACGATCGGCTCGGTGAACCATGCGGAAGCACCCCAGATCAAGATGGCGAGCACCCCGCCGGCGACGAGGCGCGGTCCGGGATGGAACGGCGGACGGTCGAGGCGCGGGAGCGAGTGTCGGCGCCAAAGCACGATGATCGCTCCGACCAGCAAACCTAGGCTCGCTAGGAGCGCAACGGCAGATCCGACGATTCCCCAGGCCGCGGTGAGCGCAAATGCCAGCCCGACGTTGGCGATGCCGGCAATCGCAGTCGCCAGCGCGGGCACCTCCGGCTTGCCCGCGCTGTCGCATGCGACTGCTAGCACCGAAGTGCCAGCGTTCAGGAGTACCGCTACGACTGAGATGCGCAGAACCATCGATGCGTTTTCCGAGAGGGCGCTCGAAAACCAGATCTCAAGAAACGTGGGAGCCCATACGACGACAAGCGCCGTCGCCGGCAGGAGTAGAGCCCCGTTGGCCGCGAGGAGACGCCAGAACGTCGTCTTGAACGCCGTTGCCTCGCCGCGGGCCGTCGCCCCTGTGAGCGTCGGAAGCCCGGCGGAGGCAAGCGCGGCTGGAACCATTTGCAGCCGCTGCGCTAAGGCGAAGGGCACCGTGAAGTTGCCGACCGCCGCGAGGGGAAGCAGGATGCCCACCGCAAGTCGGTTAGGGAGGTAGAGCAATTGCATTCCGAGATTCGTTACGGCCACCTTGGCAGAAAAGCCGCCCAGCAGAGTGAGGGTCCGCCGCTTGGGCCGTCGGAATCGTAGGGCGCCAGGAAGCACCCATCTCGCCGCGGCGAGCCCGAGCGCCGCCGCGACGCATTGGACCCCGGCGACGGTAGCGGTCACGCCGACGATGCCGGCTCCCGCGGCGACCGCCGCGACCAGGCCGGCCGACGTGCCCATGGCGGTCCCGGCCTGCAAGACGGCCGTGAGGTCGAACCGCTGAGCCCCCCGGAGGACGGCTGAGGCATACGTCTGTGCCATGGCAGCCGGAAAAGCGAGCCCGAAGATCTGTCCCGCCAGAGCGCCCGGGCGACGAAGGTCAGGCGGAACATTGAAGACGTCCTCCACCAGCACAGGTGCGGCGAGCGCCAAAACGCCACCACCAAACGACCCGACCACGACGTAAAGGACCAGGCTCGCGCCCAAGACGTCATCCAGCATCTGATGGTCTTCACGCCCCAGCGCGTCCGCGACGAAGCGGCTCGTAGTCCAGCTGAAGCCGAGGTCGAGCACGCCGACGTAGGCGGACGCGAGCGACAAGAGCGCAAAAAGCCCGTACACCGCGAGCCCTAGCCCGTCGACGATGTAGGGCAACGTTGCGAGTGTGACGACGGCAGAGAGGACGCCGGCCGACAGCGAGAGCGTGGCATGCGAAGCCAGGGATCCGCGCTGCGCCCGGTTCATGCAATGGGACGCTTCAACCGCTCGTACAGCTCGACGAGCTGTGTCGCGACCGCGCGTGGCGAGCACTGCTCGTCTACCAGACGGCGTGCCCGCCGCGCGCGCGCCTCCCGCTCAGCCTCGTCGCCCAGCGCTTCGACGATCGCTGCTGCCATCGTGCGATCGTCAGATCCGGCGTACCACGCCCGCTCGAGCGGCGGCCGGAGTCCCTCGACGCCGGCCGGCGTCGTGACGACAGGTACTCCGAGGGCCATGCTTTCCAGCACCTTGACCTTCATGCCCGACCCGACGTCGATCGGGAACGCCAGCAACCCGACGCGGTCGAAGAATGAACGATGGTCGGGTAGGTCGCTGAGGACCGTGACGTTGGGCAGGCCCACCGCGGCGCTCTCGAGCGTGTCGGCTCGCCATCCCGCTACCAGCAATTCGGCGGTGGGATGGGCTCGAATTACGACTGGCCAGACATCTTTCATCAGTCGCAGCGCGGCGGCGCGGTTGGGGGGCCACGTCATCGACCCTATGAGCCCAACCGTGGGAGGACGCCCGCTCGGTCGAAACTCATACTCGGCCAGACCGAGCGAAAGTGGGACAACGGTGATCGGCGCCGCTGCGCCGGCGGCGCGGACGTCTTCCGCGAGCTCGCGCGAGATTGTCCGGATGTTCAGCTGCATGCGCAGGACAATGCGCTCAGCGCGGATCGTTCGCGCGCGCCGCAACGCGGCCCGCATCCCATCGCCCGACGCGGCTCGGCTGTCCCGCGCCTCGCTGTGGAGCACCGATAAGACGGCGTTCGCCCGCCCCGCGCTGAGACGGCCGAGATGAGCCTCCTCGACATGCAGCACGTCGTATCCGGCCGCGAGTTCTCGGTCGAGGGCGTCGCGGAGGGCAACAGGCGCCGCGTCGGACATCGGTGCGCGCAGCCTCCGCAGGCGCGACCCCAGGTCACGCGTCACGACGTCCGGAGCGAACGTCGCCAGCGTCGCGTTCGGAACCGACCGAACCCAATCCCGGGCTGCTTCCCCGCTACCGTCGTCGACCGCGAGGGAGCGAGAGGACACTCCGATCTCCGAAAGGCCCGTGAGGAGGGCCGCGTAATAGCGGGCCGCCGTATTCCGCGCTGCCGGGTGCGGTGGAGCCGGCAGCAGGGCCACCACCGAGAGGGTCACTTTACGACCCGAAGCCGTATGACCAGGTCCTTGGGCCCAAGCGGAAGTGCGAACGCCCACCACCGCTCGAACACGTCGATGAACCGATTGACGAGCGCCTCGACGCCGAGAAGCCGCAGCAGTGGGAACACTCGGCCGCCAGGTCCTTGCACCATCCCGAGGGTGATGCGGCGGTCGAGCAGCTCGAACCGAACGTTGCTGTAGAAGTTCCACTCCGTGTCGCTGAGAAGATAGTCGAACGACCGCGAGCTGAAGTGATGTCGATGCGTCGGATCAGTCCAAGATGTGACACTCGCGAAATGCGGGCTGATGATGCTTACCTCGCCGCCCGCGCGCGTTACTCTGTGGAGCTCGGCGAGGACATCCAGCGGCGCGGCGACGTGCTCGAGAACATGGCGAGCGATCACCAGGTCGAACGAATTGTCATCCAACGGATACGGGAGAACGTCCAGCTCGTGAATAACGTCAGCGTCCGTGTTCTCCAAGCGATCCATGCCAACCGCGCCGGGAAACTTCGACCGGCCGCAGCCGACGTCGAGAACCTTCGCCCCTGGATCGGCGAAGGTCGTGTGTCGGCTTTCCACGAACGTCCGCCATCGCTCTCTCGCTGTCTCACGTCGAGGTAGGAGGGTCACGGGTGCGCTCGTGCTGACTCGGGAGTCGAGGCTACTACCGACTCGCGTCTGAGACGTGCCGCGATGCTCGCGCTAGAGAGGTTGTCGACCACCCAGCTCCGGCCGGCGTCCCTGAGCCTGTCGGCGAACGACGCATCCTCGATGATGCGGCAGATCCCGTCGGCGAGGACATCTAGGTCGTAATCGATGACCGCGTGGACGCCCGGCTCGAGGCCCAGCGCCTCCGACGCGACCGGCGTGGCGACGAGCGGAAGGCCGGCGGCCAGCGCCTCGGCGATCTTCAGCGGCGTGCCGGTCGCAGCCGACGACGGGGGGGCAAAGACGACGGCCGCCGCCCTTCGGAGGTACGGCCCCGTCGATTCGACCGTGCCCAACCAGCGCACCGGAGCGTTGCGCCACCGGTCGATCAGACGCGGCGAGAGGTCACGCCCGACGAGCGTCACGTGCGCATTGGGATGGCGCCGCCGTACCCGTGGCAGGAGCTCCTCCACGAGGGTCTCGGCGGCGGCGACATTCGGGGGCCAGCCGAAACCCGCGATCAGAAGCAGTTCCGCATTGCCGCTGTCGCGTGGATGCGAAAGGGGCTCCGGCTCTATGCCGTTCGGGACGATCACCGTTGCGAGTCCTGGCGTCCGCCGAGCAAAGTAACTCTGCTCGCGTCTGGACGGAACCCACAGCTCGTCAGCCTGTTGATACGACGCTTCGGCGCGGGCCGCAGCGACCTCCCGTACTCGAAGGCCCAGCCGGCTTGACCGCGTGGCGTGGGTGCTTAGCGCGCGAGCGACCAAGACTTGTGAATCATGGGCATCCAGTATTACCAGCCGGGTTGTCGCCCGCAGCGGCTCGACCAGATGTCCGAACAGGGACCGCACGAGAATTACGTCGGGCTGAATGCGTCTTGCCGCGCGGAGCACAGTCGCTTCAAAGTGTGCACGCGTGTGGTTTTCGGCCCAGGGGTCCCGCGCGGGGGTCGCGAGTGCGCCGCGCATCACTGCCAGCACGCGGCGGATCCGTGCCGCAGCTCCTGGCACGTAGCCTGGCACGTGCTGCGACGCGCACAGTGTCCCGATCGGTCCGACCAGGCAGGGATCGGTGCGCGCGACTCCCGCCACAATTCGCACGTCGTAACCCAGCAGACTCAGAACCCGAAGGTTTTGGAGGTCCCGAAGATGGTTTCCCGACATCGGCGGGTGCGGCAGGTCCGCCAGCACGGCTAGGGCAACAGGATCTGACACGTCTCAGTCGCGCACGAACAAAAGATCGGGCGCCCGTTGTGTCCTGCGCATGCCCAGAGTGGGAAATGCCTCGATCCGAAACCCCCGTTCGAGCAGCTCAGCGGTCACCTCGCTCCGGCGAAACCCGTAGCGCTCCGGGTAGCCCGGTACGAGTTCGCAAACCAGACAACGGATCCGCCCCTCGCGAAGGAGCCGTGCGGCGCCGCGAAGTGCGAGCGGTTCATATCCTTCGAGGTCGAGCTTCACGACGTCGATGACCCCCAGCCGCATGTCTTCGGCGTACGCGTCCAGAGATGTCATCGGCACGGCGGGCAGGGCAGGCTCGAAGGAAAGGCGAACGTGCCGGTTTGAGGGGTCTCCTTCGTGGCTGAGCTCGACGGTCCCAACTTCCTCCCCGAGGGCCGCCTCCACGAGATGTGCGTTCACCGCAGGGTTAAGGCGGTGGTTCTCACGCCATTGCTCAGCGCACGCGGGTTGGGGCTCGAACGCATGGATGGTCGCGTCAGGGCGCCGTGAGCCGACGCTGAATGTCACCAGCCCGACATTTGCGCCGCCGTCGACGAAGATCCCCCCGCGCGGAAGTCGCCGGACGATCGCCTCCACGATCTCCGGCTCGTACGTGCGCAGTAGGAACGCGGTCGCTTGAATGCGGTCATGGAGGTCGATACACAGATGGGCTCCGCTCTTGAGGACTTGGTGAACGTGTCGCTCTCCAGGCCTCCGGCTCAGACGCGCAGCGCACACCGCAGCTAGACGATGCTGGCCGAGTCCTAGAGGTAGGCCGCCCAGGACGCGTGCGAGGAGACGCAAGGCGAAGACCCTCGCACCTTCGCGTGATGGTGACGCCGCGTTAGCCACCGGCTCTCGCGATCGTAGTGGTGCTGCCACTCAAGCGGTCCCGCAGGAACCCCGCCCCGAAGCCAAGTACGAGGCCAACGAGGAACCCGGACGCCATGCCAACTGTCCATTTCACGCCCACCGGCTCCGACGGCGGACGCGCTTCGGTGACCAATCGAACCGGGGCGATGTTCGTGGCTTGAATCGTCCTCAGGCGGCCGAGACGCCGTGCCAACTGAAGGCGCTCGCGGCCCCGAGTTGCCGGCAGCTCGCGCCGAAGCGCCATGATCCCTCGAGAGAACGCTTCTTCGCGTTCCCGTGCCTGCGCGGAAACGAACGTCCGGGCCCACACGTTCGCCAGCCGTGCTGCGCCGCCCGCGGTGTCAGCTCTCGCAACCACGCGCGCAAGCGACGAAACGACGTCCTGCTCGGCTCGAACGCGACCTAACAGCTCCTCAGGGCTCTCCTCCGCGCCGACCTGCCGCGTCACCGCAACGGCGATGGAGCGTTGCTCGATCAGCCGAAGACGGGTCTGCATGGTTGATCCAGGCTGCGTCGGATCGCCGACATCGGAGAAGTCATCGGTGAATCCCGCCAGACGCGCCACCGGGTCGTTGGTGAAGAGGATCGTCGTGCTGGCTTCGTATATCTCGTCCCCAGCCGCGGCTCTTACACCGCCTAGCGCGGTTCCTGACACCACAAACAGCAGAATTACGGTGACGTGCCGACGGACGAACCGCCGCAAGTCGACGAGATCGGCGACGGGGGCGGGGGCGGGGACGTCGGATGACGACGTTGACACCTCGGAACTCGTTTTCGCGTCGGTGCTCATGCAGGTAGCCCCATGCTAGATTCGCCGCGTGCGACCCGCGCTGCCAGCGCGAACTGTCGGTAGCGCGCGGCGTCGCGCGGCCTTGTTGTTCGCGACCGGGGCCGCTGCGACGGCCGTCTGCCTGGTATTCGCGGTCCCCACCCCGAGCGAGCCTACCAAGAGCGTAACCGTCCGCTTGGTCGTGCTGACGGCCCTTTGCCTAGCCCCCCTGGCGGCGCCGCTCTTCTCGCGGCGGGTGGACCTGATGTCGCCGATCACGCTCGTCGGCGCCGCCTTCCTCGCTCTCTATGCGCTGCGTGGTTGGGCGCTCGAGTCGAGCCACGTCGCAGGGCGGGACATCAGCTTCCGAGCCGCGGCGGCATATGACCTGTACATCGCGCAGACACTCGACCTTGCGATTTGCGGCATCCTCGGCTTCTACCTCGGCTACGTCTGGCGTATCGGTCGAGACGTCGCGCACACCGTCCCGCGGCCTCGCCCTCCGGTGCGTCGCCAGCGGTGGCTTTCCGCTGGATTGATGCTCACGGCGGTTGGGCTCCCGTGTTTCGTGCTCGCGCCGTACGCCGCGTGGGGAGGGCTGGCGGGAACGGGCCTGACGGAACCCGTCCAGACCGGGGCGGTCGGAGCGCAACTGGGCTTCGTTTATCTCGTCTTCGCCCGCCAGGATGCTCCCCCACGCCTGCGCGCGCTCATTCTGTGGCTGCTCGCCATCAGCGGAATGGCAATGCTCACAGCCGGGCTGGTCTTCGTGCAGAAGGCGCCGATCCTGTGGGCGATTCTGACGATCGCCGCCGCCTATCACTACGGACGTCGCCCGCTGCGGCCCGGCCAGATAGCGATTGCTGCGGTCGTTTTTCTGTTTGTGGCCTTCCCTGCGGTCCAAGCCCTGCGACACGAACGGGATCGACCGGGGCAGGCTTCCTTGGCGTCCTCCTTGGCAACCGTTCCAAAGGCGCTAGTGACCGCGGAGACCGGCCGCGTGGTTCGCCCGGATCAGTACTTCACTTACGTCGCCCGCCTATTCACCCGGCGGCTGTCCAGTGTTGACTCGCTCCTGGTAGCGCGAGCCTTGACGCCCGGAGCGTATCCCTTTCTAAACGGCGACACGTATACGCGCCTGCCGGAGACGTTCATACCGAGAGCCTTGTGGCCGGAAAAGCCGGGGGTGTCGCTCGGCGACTGGTTCGCCGTGACCTACTGGGGACGTACAGGCGCTCATGATACAAGCTCGCAGTCTGTCACCTTCATCGGCGAGCTTTATCTCAACTTCGGAGCTGGTGCAGTTTTTGTCGGCATGTTCCTGTTTGGCGTCATGTACCGGTTTTGGTACGAATATTTGGCGCGAGCGTGGACGCCCCCTGCCATCGGAATGTACGCAATTTCGCTCCCAACGCTTTTGCAGGTCGAGGCTGACTCTGTACTCCTTTTCCGAACCGGAGTTGGGAGAGTCCTGGTGGGCGCTGCGCTGTTGACGATCGTCGGTTTTGTCCTCTCAACGAAGACCAACGTGTCGCGCGAGAACCGGCGAGTGACCTCGGCATGAGGGCCGACCTCGTTGTACTGGCGCATTCGGCACCCGCGGTCGACCGGGGGCGCCTTCTTCTCGGCGGCTTCTTGGGCGCTGACGTCATCGCCTGCGGCCGAGGCCGCCGAGGAGTCGCGACGGCGATCCGCGAGACGCTCCAAAAGCGTCCACGCGTCACGTACCTGGTTGACGTCGGGGCAAGCACGACTGTCGCAGCGGCAACGGCAAAGCTGGTGGGCAGTCGCGTCGTACTGGACACTGGTGACCTTGTATTTGCGCTCGAGCGATCGCGAGGGAGCAGATCGTGGCTCGGGCTGGTCGTCGTGGGCGCAGGCGAGAAGTTCGCCGTCGGATGCGCGGACCACGTCGTTGTCCGGGGGCGTCGCCACCGCGAATTCCTGCCGGGCAAGGAAACGTCGTTCATCCCGGATCTTCCGCCGCTGAGTGCCCGCGTTTGCGATGGCGGTTCCATCCGGCGCCGGCTGGGGCTCGAGCACAGGTTCGTCGTAGGGCTCGTGGGGTCGATGCTCGCTGCGCCGCGTCTGGGGATTTCTTATGGTTGGGACCTTGTCGAGGCGCTGACGATGACGCCGAAGGACGTCTGCGCCCTCTTCGTCGGCGACGGCCCGGCTCGACCATCCCTCCAGCGACGCGCAGAGGACCTTGGTGTCATCGACCGGTGCAGGTTCGTAGGCGGGGTACAGGCCGACGAGGTCGCAGATTGGGTCGGCGCCATGGACGTCGCGGTGTCGACCCAGACGGCGAACGCAGTTGGAGTCGTAAGGACGACCGGGAAGTTACCGCTGTACCTGGCGTGCGGATGCCCCGTTCTTGCCTCTGACGTCGGGGAAGCGAGCCACCTGCTCGCGGATCTCGGCTGGACCCTTCCGTACGAAGGCGTCGTCGACCGCGGCTACCCGTCGCGGCTCGCCGAGGCGATAGCGTCCTGGCCTCGCGATCTCGTCACGATGCGAGAACGTCGGGAACAGGCGCTGGCCGTCGCTCGCACGGCATTCGATGTCGGGGCGGCGCAGGAGTCAGCCCGGCGGGTCATACAAGAGATCCTTCGGCGGAGCGGCGACTGATGCGTGTCCTCGTCGTGGCTCCCCGCGATGCAGCCGGACTCGGAGCATGCTTCGTCCGGGGGTTCCGGAGCTCGGGCCACCGCGCGATGATCGCGCCAGCCCGCGGCCTGGCGGGAGGAAACCGCTTGCTGATCGCGGCGCGGCGCGCCGGGCGCGAACGTGTCCTGACCGCTCCCCTGACTCGACGTGTCGCCGGGCTTGCGCGTCGCATGCGGGCCGACGCGGTTTTGGTCATCAAGGGACGTTTTTTGCTTCGCGAGGACGTGGAGGCGTTGCGTCGCAACCTGCAAGTTCCAATCGCGGTGTACTACCCCGACGATCCCCTGTTTTCCGCTTACGCGGAGACGGAGTGGACTGACGCGATTCCTGCATACGACCTCACCGTAACTTGGTCGAATGGCCCGGCGCGGCGCCTACGCGGGGCCGGCGCACGTAGGGTCGCTGTGATCCCATTTGGCTACGACCCCGACCTCTATCCCGCGCGGCCGCCAGGAATCGGTTTCAGGTACGACGTCGTTTTCGTCGGGCAGTGGCAGGCGGTGCGGCAAGAGTTCCTCGTCGAACTCGCGCATCTCAACGTTGGAATTGCCGGATCGGGCTGGGCGCAGCGTGTCGCGGGCACGCCACTTGAACGCCGGGTAATACGCGGTAGGCATTTCGGTCGCGAGGTCGCGAACCTCTACCACCGCAGTCGGGCGGCGCTGAACATTGTCAATCCTCAGAACCTGGACAATCACAACATGCGGACATGGGAATTACCGGCAACCCGCACGGCAATGGTTGCGACCCGGACTCCGGACCACGAGCGAATGTTCGGCGACTCCAAGGCGCTTCTCGTCGCCGATCCGACCGAGCTGCGCCGCGGTGTGGAGGCGCTCCTTGCCGACGAGCGCCTCCGAGAGGACATCGCGACGGGAGGTCGCGAGGCGGTCGTGCACGGGACCTACGGCGCACGGGCGAAGGAGATCGCCGCATGCCTCGAACGGCTGTAAGGGGCCGCATGTTCAGCATCGGGCGCCGCGTCCGATTCAGGCACGTGCACCGCTCCATCGCAAAGAGCCTGGAGCCGAGGTCGGTGCTGGACGCCGGATGCGCAGACGCACGCCTGACGGCACAGTTGGCCCAGCGGTTCCCGGAAGCGACGGTTGTCGGCATTGACGCGGATCCACTGATAGTGGCGTCCGCGCAGGCCGTCGCGCGACGGGAGGAGAACGTGACGGTCAAGACCGGGAAGATCGCAGGCCCCCCGCTCGATTGGTCCTTCGACCTCGTCGTATGCGTCGACGTGTTGGAACATCTGCCGGATACGCATGCCGCCTTGGCGTGGTTGACGGCGCACACCCGCCCGGGCGGCAGCCTAATTCTGCACGTTCCGGCGGCACCGCAGCGGCATCGGGCCCGATCCCTCAGGGACGCGATGAAGGCCGAGCTGCAGGCCGGGGCGGGACCGCATCTACGCGAGGGCTACGCGCCGCACGAGCTTCAAGCGGCGGCGGCCGCCGCCGGACTCGTTGAGGTCCGGACCGACTTCACGTTTCATCTGGGAGCCACGCGCTGGGCCGCGGACGTGGAGTCGCGGATAGCTCTCAGATCCGCAAAGCCGTTGAAGGCCATCCTCCTGCCGGCGCTGCTCGCAGCGTCCGCCGTGGAGCGCTCCCCCAGTTCCCACCGCCTGGGCAATGGCGTGCTGATGACTGCCCGCCGGCCGTAGGATCGTCGGCTCATGTGCGGCATCTGCGGCTTCAGCGGCCCACCCGACTCCGAGCGTCTCGCCGCCATGCTGCGTCTCCTCGAGCACCGCGGCCCGGACGCGGAGGGAGTGCATGAAACAGCGATCGCGTCTGTCGGTGCGCGCCGGCTCGCGATCATCGACGTCCATGGTGGTCGTCAGCCTGCCCTGAACGAGGACGGAACCATCGCCGCCGTACTGAACGGCGAGATCTACAACCATCGCGAGCTCCGTCTGCTCCTGCAGCGTAGGGGTCACGAGCTGACCGCCGAGTCTGACACGGCAGTCTTGCCCCACCTATACGAAGAGTTCGGCCCGGCGTTCACGACGATGCTCGAAGGGATGTTCGCGGTCGCAATCTGCGACGAGCGCAACGAGCGGCTTGTACTCGCGCGCGACCGGGCCGGCGAGAAGCCGCTTCTCTGGTCGCGGACGAGCCAGGGAGTGGTCTTCGCATCCGAGCTCCAAGCACTCACCAGGGGCGCTGCCCTACGGCAGGAAATCGATCCTCTCTCACTGCGCCTCTACCTCGCCCTTCAGTACGTCCCCGGTCCGCGAACCATCTTCTCCGGTGTCGAGAAGCTTGCGGCGGGTCACCGACTTGTCGCCGAGCGGGGAACTGTGAGCATCGAACGCTGGTGGGAACTGCCCCATCCCGATTCGGCGTACTTCGAGTCGTTCGCAGGCGCCGCGGAGGAGCTTCGTGACTTGCTGGGCCGAGCCGTGGAGGCACAGCGTCAAGCAGACGTTCCCGTCGGTGCGCTGCTGTCGGGGGGGATCGACTCCGCAGGAATCGTCGCGCTGCTTGCGCGCGGGCGCTCGGGTGCTGTGCGTACGTTCACTGTCGGGTTCCAGGACCGGCGCCTCGATGAGCGGCCAGCCGCCCGAGCGATCGCTCGCGTACTTGGAACTCGGCACACCGAGGTCGAAAGCAGCCTCCCGTCAGTCGATGAGCTCCGGATGATCATCCGCCGGC
>DATLOP010000227.1:0-4048 GCA_035536255.1 Solirubrobacteraceae bacterium | reverse complement strand
TAGGCGTCGACGATCGCGCCGTCGGTGTTGATCGTGATCGACAGACCCGACTGGACGGTCCGCACCTTGGAGATCGGCGCCACCGGGCGCCCCGTGCCCCTCCGCGGCGTCACGCGCCCCGTGGCCACGCGGTGGACCGCCTCGTGCGCGGCCAGCGCGTCGAGCAGGCGCCGGTAGCCCTTGCGCGAGGAGTGCGTGTGGTGGGTGTGCCTACGCATGGCGCGGTCCGAGCAGCAGGTCGCCCAGCGACTCGGCGATCGCCACCGGCTTGGGGTCCTTGGCCGCCTCGGCGCGCGCGCGATCGGTCGCGCCCGTGAGGACGATGGCGGCGTCCAGGCTGGCCGCCGCGGCGCCCGCCAGGTCGGCGTCCAGCCGGTCGCCCACGACCAGGGTGCGGTCGGCGGACGCGCCCCGGCGGTCCAGGGCGGCCGCGCACAGCGCCGGCGCGGGCTTGCCCAGGTTGACCGCCTGGGCGCCCGAGGCCGTCTCCACCGCGGCGATCAGGGCGCCCGTCCCCGGCCACGGCCCCTCGGGCATGGGGAACGTCGGGTCGCGGCCCGCGGTCACCAGGCCGGCGCCGCGGGCCAGCGCCTGCACGGCGCCGCGCAGCTCGGCGTAGTCGAAGTCGTCGTGGCCGGCCACGATCACCAGGTCGGCGCGGGTGGCCAAATCGGTGTCGTTGACGATCCGCAGGCCGGCGTCCTCGACGTGGCGCCAGATCGCCGCCGACCCGATCACGTACGCGGTGGCCGCCCGGTCGCGCCGGCCGGCCAGCCAGTGCTGGAGCGCGCCGCCCACCGTCACCACCTCCTCCAGCGAGGCCTGGAAGCCCAGGCGCCACAGCTTGCGCACGAACTCCTCGCCCGCGTGGCGGGCGTCGTTGGTCACGAAGGCGGGCCCGCGGCCGGCCTCGCGCAGCGCCGCCACGGCCTCGACGGCGCGCTCCGTCGGCTCGTCGCCGACCCACACGCAGCCGTCGAGATCGAGCAGCACGTGGTCGTAGTCGCGCAGGAAGGGGGAGAGGGGCACGCGCGGGCGATTATCCTTCGCCGCCGTGCGCGGACCCCTCTCCCTCCTCATCTCCCTCGTCCTGCTCGCCGGCGCGACCGCCTGCGGGGCCGACGACGAGAAGAAGGACCCGGCGGGGAAGGGGAAGGGCCAGGAGACGACAGCGACCCAGCCCGGCACCGCGACGGCGGCGACCACCGCCACCACGGCGCGGCCGTCCGAGCCGCCGAAGTGCCGCAAGGTCGCGGCGCCGCGGCCCAAGCCGCAGCGGCGGCTGCCCAGGCCGACGCTGCGCCTGGACCCCAAGCGCACCTACGAGGCCGTGCTCGACACCAGCTGCGGCCAGTTCACGATCGCACTGGACGTCAAGGAGTCGCCCAAGACCAGCGCCTCGTTCGTCTACCTGGCGCGTCGGGGCTACTTCGACGGCACCACGTTCCACCGCGTGGTCCCCGGCTTCGTCATCCAGGGCGGCGACCCCCAGGGCACGGGCCAGGGCGGTCCGGGCTACGAGGTCGTGGAGGCGCCGCCGCCCGGCACGCGCTACGTCAAGGGCGTGGTGGCGATGGCCAAGACGGAGATCGACGAGCCCGGGACGTCGGGCAGCCAGTTCTACGTCGTGACCGGCGAGGACGCCCAGCTGCCGCCCGACTACGCGGTCCTCGGGCGGGTCACCGCGGGACAGGACGTCGTCGACCTCATCGGCTCGCTGCCCACCGACCAGTCGAACGCGGACCCCAGCCGGCGCGAGAGCCCGGTGAACCCGGTCGTGATCCGCGCCGTGCGGATCGACGAGCGCCGGTAGGCGCGTCTACCCGCGCGCGGCGGCGGCGCGTTCTCGCGCCGTTCTCTGCCGCCGCCGGCCGAGCAGGGCGAGCACGCCCAGCGCGACGACCAGGAGCAGGAACCCGAAGAAGATGCCGGGGCCCAGGCCCACGCCGCCGAGCGGCAGCGCGATCAGCGACACGATCCCCAGGCCCAGCGCGAGCAGGAGCACGAGGATCCCCAGGGCCATGAGGATCCCGCGCACCCGGGCCGGCGTCCCCGCGCTCTGGGGCGGGGCGATCAGGCCCATGAAGCGCAGCGCGAGCAGCTGGCGGCTGCTCGGTGCGTCCTGGCCGAGCTTCTCCACGGCCTGCTTGAGGTCGCCGGCGCGGCGCTCGGCCAGCGCCAGCGAGGCGTCGGCCATGCGGCGCAGCTGCATGCGCTCCTGGGGGCGCGCGGCGGCCAGCGCCTTCTGGAAGTGGGCGCGCGCCGCCTTGGCGTCGTAGCGGTCCGCGGCGCGGGCCCCGAGGATCGCCTGGGCGGCGGCGCGGTGCTTGGTCTCGCGCTCGAGCTCCTCGTCGGAGCGCGACTCCAGCTGCTGCATGGCGGCGAGCCCGCCGCGCTGCTGGATCTGGATCTGACGCTGCTTGGGCGGCATCGACCGCAGTCTACGCGGATATGCTCGGCCAACCATGGGCCTCGCCGACCACGTCCGCCGGACCAACCGGGTGATGATCGCCTTCGACCTGGCGCTGGGAACCGGGGCGCTGCTGGCCCCGCGCGCCACCCTGCGCGTGCTCGGCCACGACGCTCCCGGCCCCGACGCGGAGCACCTGTTCCGCCGCTGCGGGCCGATCTGGCTCACGTTCGCCGCGGCCCACGCCACGGCCGCGGTGCGCGACCGGCCCGAGGACTGGTGGGCGCTGGCCTGGCTGCGCGCGACGGAGATGTTCACCGACGCCGTGTGGTCGCGCTCGGACGCCTTCCGGCGCCCGGGCGCGCGGGAGGCTCTGCTCGCGGCGGGCGCCGGCAACCTGGCCATGAGCGCCGGGTTCGCCGCGCTGGCCCGGGGCCGTAGATGACGCCGCTGGACCACGGCGAGGCGCTGGAGTCCTACGTCGCCGACCACACCACCGCGCCCCCGGCGCACCTGGAGGCGCTGGAGCGCGAGACCCGCGAGTCGCTCGCCTTCCCGCAGATGCTGACCGGGCGGGTGGAGGGGAGGTTGCTGGAGACGCTGGTTCACATAACCCGCCCGCGGCTGATCCTGGAGCTGGGGACCTACAGCGGCTACTCGGCGCTGTCGATGGCCGCGGCGTTGCCCGAGGGCGGGCGCATCGTGACGTGCGAGGTCTCCGATGAGCACGCGGACTTCGCCCAGCGCCACGTCGACGCCTCGGGCCTCGCCGATCGCATCTCGATCCGCCGCGGTCCGGCGCTGGAGACGATCGCCGGGCTGGACGCCCCGTTCGACCTGGTGTTCGTCGATGCCGACAAGCCGGGCTACTCCGACTACTACGAGGCGGTCGTGCCCAAGCTGGCCCCGCACGGGCTGATCGTGGCCGACAACACGCTGTGGAGCGGGCGCGTGGCCGACCCGTCCGAGGACGACGACACGACGCGGGCGATGCGGGAGTTCAACGACCGGGTGCGCGACGACCCGCGGACGGTGAGCGTGATGCTGACCGTGCGCGACGGGATCACGCTGATCCGCCTCGCCGGCTGATGGGACGGGGCGCGAAGCTGGCGCTCCTGGGCGCCGCCGGCGTGGGCGCGGTGTCGGTGTGGTGGCGGCGCAACCCGTCCGCGTGCCCGTACAGCCAGCGCTTCTGGGTCCAGGCGCCGCACCCGTTCATCACGCGCGAGCGCCTGCGCGAGGCGCTCGACCCGCGGCCCGGCGAGCGGCTGCTGGAGATCGGCCCGGGGACCGGCTACTACGCGTTGCCGGTCGCCGAGTGGCTGGGCGCGTCCGGGACGCTGGAGATCTTCGACATCCAGCAGGACTTCCTGGACCACACGCTGCGCCGGGCCGGCGAGGCCGGGCTGTCCAACCTGGTCGCGACGCAGGGCGACGCCCAAGCGCTGCCCTACGCGGACGAGCGCTTCGACGGCGCCTACCTGGCGACGGTGCTCGGGGAGATCCCCGACCCGGCGGCGGCGATGCGCGAGCTGGCGCGCGTCGTGCGGCCGGGCGGGCGGATCGTCGTCGGCGAGCTGTTCGGCGACCCGCACATGGTCACGGAGGGAGCGGTGCGCCGGCACGCCGAGGCGGCCG
>DATLOP010000226.1:0-6510 GCA_035536255.1 Solirubrobacteraceae bacterium | reverse complement strand
CGCCGGAGAGCTGCGAGCCGGTCGCGTCGGGAGAGGAGCGGACCACCATCACCGCCGCCACGGAGGCCGACAGGGCAGCGACGAAGAGCAGGCCGAGCGCGCCGCGCCGCGGCAGGAACGCGCGGTGGCGCTTCAGCGCCGGCGCGTTCGCGGGCGGGTGCCAGGCCCGCTCGGGCGGCGCCTCCGGCCCGCGCACGGTGCCGGTGGGCGCGGCCTCCGCCCCGACCCGCAGCAGCTCCGTGGGCATAGCCGTCGTCACCGCGTTCGGCGCGGCCGCGCCGGTGGCGACGGTGCGCTCCTCCTCGGTGACGTGCTCCCCGGCCGCCGCGGCCAGCGCGGCGCGGCCGAGGTCGCCGGCCGACGGGTAGCGGTCCTCGGGCCGCTTGGCCAGCGCGCGCCACAGCACCCGGTCCAGCTCGGGCGGGAGCCCCGGCGCGGCCCGCGAGACCCGCGGCGGCGGCTCGTGCAGGTGCGCGGTGAGCGTCGCCGCCACCGTGTCGCGCCGGAACGGCGGCGTCCCGGTCAGCGCCGTGTAGAGCACGCAGGCCAGGGCGTAGACGTCGCTGCGCGCGTCGGTAGGGCGGCCCTCCAGGTGCTCGGGCGCCATGAAGTCCACCGTCCCCACCCACTCGCCGGAGTCGGTGACCCGCGTCTCGGCGTCGACCACGCGCGTGATCCCGAAGTCCGACAGGTACACGTGGCCGCCCTCCGCGATCAGGACGTTGGCCGGCTTGACGTCTCGGTGGACCAGGCCGGCGGCGTGCGCCGCGTCCAGCCCGGCCCCGACCTGGGCCACGATCCGCGCGGCGCGGCCCGGGCCCAGGCGCCCCTCGCGGCCCAGCAGCTCGCGCAGGTCGGTCCCCGTCACCCAGCGCATGACCAGGTACAGCAGGCCGTCCTCCTCGCCGGCGCCGTACACCGGGATCACGTTGGGGTGCTCGATCGCCGCGGTGAGGCGCGACTCGCGCTCGAAGCGCACGCGGAAGCTCTCGTCGCGCGCCCGGTCGGCCGCGATCAGCTTCAGCGCCACCGGGCGGTGCAGGCGCAGATCGGTGGCGCGGTAGATCACGCCCATGCCGCCGCGGCCGGTCACCGCCTCGATGCGGCAGCCGGCGATCTCGGTGCCTGGCGCGAGCTCGGCCACTCCGGGGATTCTGACGGTCAGCCCGCGGCCGCCCGCGCGGGCCGGCGCAGCGCCAGGGCGACCAGGGGGAAGACGACCGTCGAGACCATCGACGCGCCGACCAGCGCCGCCGCGGTCGACGCTCGCATGTCCCCCTGCTCGACGGCCAGCGTCGTGATGGCCACGACCAGCGGCAGCTCGGTGGCGCAGTACAGGCCCAGCGCCGCGCGATCGCGCAGCGCCGGGAGCTCGCGGCGGTACAGCAGCAGCGCGGGCACGCCGCGCACGACCAGGAACAGCGCCAGGAACAGCGGCAGCTCGAGCAGCGCCGGGGCGCTGGACGTCAGCGCCTCGCCGTCGAACGCCATCCCGCTGGTCACGAAGAAGAACGGGATCAGCAGGCCGTAGCCCACCGCGGCCAGCTTGGACTCGAACCCGCCGGCCTCGCGCTCCCCCAGCGACTGGCGGACGATCAGTCCCGCCACGAAGCCGCCGAGCAGCAGCTCGAGCCCCAGCTCGGAGGCCAGCGCCACCAGCCCGAACACCAGCGCCAGGGCCAGCCGGACCGCGAGCTGCGAGCTGGTCTCCATCGCGCGCTCCAGCAGCGGCCACCCGCGGGTGGCGCCGCGCACCGCGAAGACCCCGGTGGCCAGGGCGGCCGCCGCGAACAGGGTCAGGATCGCCGCCTCGTGCAGCGGCTGGCTGCCCGCGAGGACGAGCGTGATGAGCAGGATCGGACCGAACTCGCCCAGCGCGCCCGCGGCCAGCAGGTACGGCGCGAAGCGGGTGCGCAGCTCGCCGGCGTCGCGCAGGATCGGGATCAGCGTGCCGATCGCCGTCGTGGCCAGCGCCGATCCGGTGTAGAGCAGCGAGAGCACGACGCCGGCCAGCGCCAGCACGCCGCCGACCGCGTAGGCGAGCGCCAGCGACAGCGCCCAGCCGAGGCCGGCCAGCGCCAGGGGGCGCCCGCGGATCCGCGCGAAGTCGATCTCGTAGCCGGCGAAGAAGAACAGCATCCCCAGCCCCAGCGAGCCGAGGAAGCGGGTGAAGTCGTCCAGCTGGGCGAGGTCGAGCACTTGCGGGCCCACGACGATCCCCAGCGCAAGCTCGACCACCACGACCGGCGCGGCGACGCGCGGCGCCAGCAGCGTGGTCGTGAGCCCGGCCAGCGCCGCGATGCCGACGATGACCAGGAAGGAGAGCTCGTCCACCGCGACCATGGGCGTCGAACGTACCTAGGGTCCGAACGGTGGCGCTGCTATAAAGTAGTTCCAAATTTTTTGAGTACATATGTCTACGGTCCAGGTCGCCCAGGCGCTCAAGCTCCCTCCTGACGAGGTGGGTCCCGCCCTGATCGCGCTTCCAGAGGATCAGTGGTTCGACCGAAAGTCGGCGCGAATCGCGCCCCGCGAGCTCGCGAACGTCCTGATCGGGTTCGCCAACGCCGAGGGGGGCGTGGTCGTCATCGGTCTTGCCGACGGCACCGTCGAGGGCACCGCGGCGCGGCGGGCGCAGTTGAACGACCTCCAGCAGGCGAGCGTTGAGTTCTCGGTTCCCCCGGTCCGCGCGGTCGGGCGGCGGGTGCCATGCCGCCTGCCCGGTGGTGCGCGCGACGAGCTTCTCGTGCTGGAGGTGGGGCCCGGTACAGAGGTGCACGCCAACCGCCGAGACGAGGCGTACTTGCGAATCGGGGATCAGAACCACCGGCTGACATTCGCTCAACGCCAGGAACTCGTCTTCGACAAGCAGCAGACGGGTTACGAGTCGCGGCCGGTCGAGGCGGCCCGAGTCGACCAGGTCGACTCCATCCTGCTCGATCAGTACGCAGATGCGGTCGATGCCCCAGACCCGATCCGCCTGCTCCGCGCGCGTGGCCTCGCGGTTGAGGACACGCTCACCGTCGCGGGCTGCCTGCTGTTCGCCGAGAACCCGCAGCGCTTCTTCCCGGAGGCGCATGTTCGCGTGCTCCGCTACCGCGGACGCGAGCGAGGCACGGGCACCCGACAACAGTTGGTTCGCGACCTGCGCATCGAAGGACCCATTCCACGTCAACTGATCGACGCCCAGGCCGCGATCGCCGAGATGGAGCCGGTCCGGCGAGCTCTTGTAGGCGGCGGCCGCTTCGGCCCGGTCCCGCTCGTGCCGCGAGATGCTTGGTTGGAGGGCGTCGTCAACGCGGCCATCCACCGCTCGTACAGCATCGGCGGAGACCACATCCGAGTCGAGATCTTCGACGACCGGATCGAAATCGCGAGCCCTGGAAGGTTCCCGGGTATCGTCGATCTCGCCGAACCCCTGGGCGCGCCCCGGTTTGCGCGCAATCCACGGGTTGCCCGTGTCTGCGCCGATTTACATTTCGGCCAGGAGCTGGGTATTCGCCGGATCTACCGGGAGATGCGCGACGCAGGCCTAGGCGACCCGGGATACCGCCAGACCGCCGAGAGCGTTCGACTGGTGCTGTCGGGAGAGCCGGTTGACCGTGGCCTTGACGCGCGGCTGTCCGAGTCCGCTCGCATCACCGTCGGCGCCCTCCGGACGGCGGGTCGGCTCAGCACCGGGGAAGTTGCAGAGTTGCTCGACGTGACTCCCCCAACCGCCCTGAAGCGACTTCGTGCGCTTCGAAGCGCCGGGCTCGTCGAATGGGTTGGCAAGGCATCGCGGGATCCACGGGCGTATTGGACGTTGCCACCCACTTAGCTTCGAACCTACTTCGAAGCGATTTTGGGAGCTTTCTTTCGAGTCGGATCGTGCGTGTCGCTGGTTGAGCACGGGGTACCCGCCACCGGACCCCAAAAGGAGGCCGACATGGAAGAGCCCCAAGACCCCAAGCCCGAGGGCGGGACGACGCCCCAGGAGGGCACGCAGGTCGCCACGACGCCGCCCGGCAACGGCCAGGCCGACGAGGACGCCGTGCGCCAGGCGGAAGAAAAGCTCGACCAGGCGGGCGGAGGGCATTAGGGTAGGCGCCGCGTCATGGACTCCGCGACCCTGAGCCGCCTGCCGTTCTTCTCCGACCTGTCGGAGGACGAGGTGTCGGCGATCGCCGGCAGCGCCGACGAGGTGTCGGTCGCCGAGGGTCGCGACATCGTCCGCGAGGGCGACTTCTCCTATGACGTGTTCGTGATCGTGGACGGAGCGGCCCGGGTCCACCGCGACGGTCAGACCGTCGCCGAGCTCGGCCCGGGCGACTTCTTCGGCGAGGGCGGCGTGCTGGGCAAGGGCCTGCGCGCCGCCTCGGTCACGACGACCGAGCCCACCCGGCTGGTCACCCTGAACCACTGGGACATCAAGCGGCTACGCCGCGAGATCCCCCAGGTCCTCGATCGCATGGAGCAGGCGATCGAGCAGCGCGACGCCTGAACCGGCGCCAAGGCGCAACACTTCGCGCGCCACACGTGACGCATGCCGCGTCAGCCTGTCGCGCATGGCGACGCGGCGCGACCCCCCACCGACCACGCGGCAGGTGTTCGCGCTGTGCCGCGAGCTGCTCGAGGAGTCCGGGCGCCCGTGGCCGGGCACCCGCGCCGAGGCGTCGGCGATGATCGCGCGGTTGCGCGAGCGCCGCGCGGCGGCGGGGGCCACGGTCGGGCGGCGGTGACGGGGCGGTCTCGGTGGTCAGGGCGCGCGCGCGTTGGGCGGGCGGGCTTGCGAGGCAGGTGCGCATCGGGTGCGGACATCACTGCCTTCCTGACCGGGGTGACCGGAGGTGCGTATGGAGTGATGACCACGGTAGGAGCGGGCGGGCGCGCCGACGCGCGCCCGCGCGACGCCCGTACCGTCAAGCGCGCGACAGTCCGCTACGCCTCGGGGCGCATGGTGGGAAAGAGGATCACGTCGCGGATCGCGGGTGCGCCCGCGATCAGCATCACCATGCGGTCGAGCCCGATTCCCAGTCCGCCGGTCGGCGGGAGGCCGTACTCCAGCGCGCGGATGTAGTCCTCGTCCACGTCCGCGGCCGCGAAGCGCTCGCGCTGGTCGACCGGGTCGTTGAGCTCGGAGTACGCATTGGCCAGCTCGCGTCCGCCGACCACGGCCTCGAAGCGCTCGACCATCAGCGGGTCGTCGCGGTGCGTCCGGGCCAGCGGCGAGACGGAGCGCGGGTAGTCGTAGACGAACGTGGGCTCGACCAGGGTGCCCTCGCAGCGGTCGTCGTAGACCTCGCTCATGATCAGGCCCGCATCCCACGACGCCTCGTGGGGAACGTGCAGCCGGTCGGCGATCGCCCGCGCCTCGTCGACCGGCATCGACGGGTGCATGCGCGCACCGGTCTGCTCCTCGATCAGGTCGGCCATGGCGACCCGCCGCCACGGAGGCGCCAGGTCGACTTCGCGCCCGCCCGCGTCCACGACGGTGGAACCGGTCGCGTCGTGCGCGGCGTTGGAGACGATCGTCTCCACCAGCTCCATGATGTCGTGGTAGTCGGCGAGCGCCTGGTAGGCCTCCAGCAGCGTGAACTCGGGGTTGTGGCGCGTGTCCAGCCCCTCGTTGCGAAAGACGCGGCCGATCTCGAACACCCGCTCGAAGCCCGCGACGACGAGGCGCTTGAGGTGCAGCTCGAGAGCGATGCGCAGGTACATGTCGATGTCCAGCGCGTTGTGATGCGTGACGAACGGCCGCGCGGCGGCGCCGCCGGCCCGGGTGTCGAGCACCGGTGTCTCGACCTCGAAGAACCCTCTCTCGCCCAGCGTCCGGCGCACCGAGGCCAGCGCCCGGGAGCGCACCTCGAAGATCCGGCGCTGCTCGGGGTTGACGATCAGGTCGAGGTAGCGCTGGCGCAGGCGCGTGTCGACGTCGGTCAGTCCCTTGTGCTTGTCGGGAAGAGTTCGCAACGCCTTGGCGAGCAGCCGGGCCTCGGCCACGCGCACCGACAGCTCCCCGCGGCGGGTCATCATCACCGTCCCCGACACGCCGACCCAGTCGCCGAGGTCCCATTCCGCGATCGCCTCGAAGTCCTCCTCGGACAGGTCGTCGCGCGAGACGAAGAGCTGGATCGTCCCCGTCGGGTCGCGCAAGTCGGCGAACACGAGCTGCCCGTGGCGGCGCACGAGCATCAGGCGCCCGGCCACGTGCACCGCGTCGCCGGTCTCGGTGCCCGGCTCCAGGTCCGTGTAGCGCTCGCGGATCTCCGCCGCCGTGCGGTCCCGGTCGAACCTGACCGGGTACGGGTCGACGCCGCGCCGCTCGAGGTCGCGCAGTTTGCCGAGCCGGTGCGCGCGTTCGGCGGCGACGAAGTCCTCGGGCCGCTGGTCGTCGTCGGTCATGCGCGGGAGATTCCCAGAACACGCGACCCCGGCGGGTGGCCGGGGTCGCGGGAACGTCGGGTCCGGGCTCGCCTAGGTGGGCGGAGGCGGTGGCGGGGGCGGGGGCGTGCCCGCGGGCGGCGCTGG
>DATLOP010000225.1:0-2106 GCA_035536255.1 Solirubrobacteraceae bacterium | reverse complement strand
CGCGAGCCGGGGGCCATCGTCCTGCTGTCCGACGGGCGCCCGACCCGGGGACGCGACCCGCTGGCCGTGGCGCGCCGGGCGCGGGCGCTGCGCATCCCGGTGCACACCGTGGCGCTCGGGACCGACCAGGGCCGGATCGCGCTCGGCGGGCGCGTCGTGCCCGTCCCCCCGGACCGGGCGGGGCTGCGGCGCATCGCCGCCACGTCGCGCGGGCGCGCGTTCTCGGCCGCGGACGCCGACCGCCTGGACGAGGTCTATCGCGGGCTGGCCGACCGCGTGGGCACGCGCCGCGAGCGACGCGAGATGACGGCGTCGGCGGTCGGCGGGGCGCTCGTGCTCATGCTGGGCGGCGCGATCGGCTCGCTGCGCTGGTTCGCCCGCCCCGTCTGACCGCGGCCTCGGAACCGGCCGCGGGCGCGTAGGCCGGGAGGCGGACCTCGGCGACCAGGCCGCCCTCGGGGCGCGCGCGCAGCGTCAGCTCGCCCTCGTGGGCCCGGGCCACCGAGCGCGCGATCGAGAGGCCCAGGCCGGCGCCGCCCCCGTCGGCGTGGCGGCCCAGCCGGTCGAAGGGCTCGGCCAGGCGCGCCACGTCGGAGTCGGCGAGCCGGGGGCCGGTGTTCTCGACCCGCAGCACCGCGGCGCCCCCGTCGACTCCCGTCCCCGCCCAGACCGTGCCGCCGCGCCGGTTGTAGCGGACCGCGTTCTCGACCAGGTTCTGCGCCAGGCGCTCGAGCAGGGGGCGGTCGCCGCGGACCGCGGCGGGCTCGGCGGCGATGCGCAGCTCGATGCCCGCCGCCCCGGCCTCCCGGGCCGACAGCGCCACCGCGGGCCGCAGGCAGTCGGCCAGGTCGGTGAGCTCGGGGCGGACGAGTCCGCGCTGGCTGCGGGCGAGCGTCATCAGCCCGTCCAGCAGCGCCTCCGTGCGGTCGACCCCGTCGACCACGGCCCGGCCCATCTCGCGCAGGCGCGGCGCGTCGGCGCGGTCGTCGGCCAGCGCCACGTCCGCCTCGGTGCGGATGAGCGTGAGCGGCGTGCGCAGCTCGTGGCTGGCGTTGGCCACGAAGCGCCGCTGCGCCTCGAAGGACTCCTCCAGGCGGTCGAGCATGCCGTCCACCGTCTGAGCCAGGCGGCCCACCTCGTCCCCCGACCCCTCCAGGCCGATCCGGGGGTCCAGCCGCTCGCCGGAGACCCGCCGCGCGGTGTCGGTGACGCGCCGCAGCGGGGCGAGCGCGCGACCGGCGAGCAGCCATCCCGCCACGGCCGCCAGGACCATCGTCCCGGCGAAGGCGAGGGCGAACTGGAGGGCGAGCTCGTCCGCCACCGCGTCGGCCTCGGCGGCGGGGAGGGTGCGGTCGAGGTGGCGGCTCATCAGCCACCAGGCCACGGTGAGCAGCAGCCCGGCCGCCGTCCCGAACAGCGTCACGTAGAGGGCGGTGAGCCGCAGCCTCATACGCGGTAGCCGGCGCCGCGCACCGTGTGCACGACGGGCGGGTCGCCGAGCTTGCGGCGCAGGGTGACCACCGTCATGCGCACGCTGTTGGTGACCGGGTCGGCGTTCTCGTCCCACACGCGCGCCAGCAGCTCCTCGGCGCTGACCGTCGCGCCCTCGGCGGCCAGGAGCGCCTCCAGGACGCCGAACTCCTTGGGCGAGGTCGGCACGAGCCGGCCGTCCCGGCGCACCGTGCGCTCGGCCGGGTCCAGCTCGACGCCCGCGCGGCGCAGGACCGCGGCCCGCGCCTGGCCCGAGCGCCGGCCCAGGGCCTGGACCCGCGCCACCAGCTCGGCGAAGGCGAAGGGCTTGGTCATGTAGTCGTCGGCGCCCAGGCCCAGGCCGGACACCATGTCGTCGAGGGAGCTCGCGGCGGTCAGCATGAGGACCTTGATCCGCGGCTGCTCGGCGTTCAGCGCGCGGCACACCTCGTCGCCGTGGAGGCGGGGCATGTCGCGGTCCAGGACGACGACGTCGTACGGGTAGACGCGCGCCTTGTGCAGGGCCTCGTCGCCGTCGTGCGCGACGTCCACGGCCAGCCCCTGCGTCCGCAGGCCCCGGGCCAGGGTGTCGGCGAGGCGGCGCTCGTCGTCCGCGACCAGGACCCTCTTCGCGAC
>DATLOP010000224.1:0-7080 GCA_035536255.1 Solirubrobacteraceae bacterium | reverse complement strand
CTCCGCGGGGCCCGCGCTCATGGAGAAGTTCGTCATCGAAGGCGGCGCCGCGCTGTCGGGAACGGTCGTTCCCGCCGGCAACAAGAACGGCGCCCTACCCTGTCTCGCCTCGTCGATCCTCACCGACGAGGAGGTCCTGCTGCGCAACGTCCCGCGCCTCCGCGACGTGGACGCGATGCTCGACCTCCTGGAGGACCTCGGCGCGCGCGTGGAGTGGCGGGCCGACAACGACGTGGCCGTGTGCTGCGCGGGGGTGGGGGAGCGCCTCGCGCCCGACCGCGACCTGTCCGAGCGCATCCGCGCGTCGTTCCTGCTCGCCGGGCCGCTGCTGGCCCGCCACGGCCGGGCCGAGATGCCCCCGCCGGGCGGCGACGTGATCGGCCGCCGGCGCCTGGACCCGCACCTCGACGCCTTCCGCGCGCTGGGCGCCGACATCGACGTCGGCCGCGACATCTGCCTCAACGCGCCCGGGGGGCTGCGGGCCGCCGACGTGTTCATGGACGAGCCGTCCGTGATGGCCACCGAGAACGCCCTGCTGGCCGCCGCCCTGACCCCGGGCACCACGCTGCTGGGCAACGCCGCCTGCGAGCCCCACGTCCAGGACCTGGCCCGGATGCTCGTGAAGATGGGCGCCGGCGTCCAGGGCATCGGCTCCAACGTGATGACGGTGGAGGGCGCCGAGCGCCTGCGCGGGTGCATGCACGACATCGCCGCCGACCACATCGAGATCGGGTCGTTCATGGCGCTGGCCGGGGTGACGGGCGGCGAGCTGCGCATCCAGGGCGTCGTCGCCCAGGACCTGCGGATGATCCGCCTCGTCTTCGAGCGGCTGGGCCTGCGCTCGGAGCTCGTCGGCGACGACGTCGTCGTCCCGGGCGGCCAGAAGCTGGTCTGCCAGCGCGACGTGGGCGACTACAAGCTCAAGCTCCAGGACGGCCCGTGGCCCGCCTTCCCGGCCGACCTGACCTCGATCGCGCTGGCCCTGGCCACTCAGTCCGAGGGCTCCGTGCTCATCCACGAGTGGATGTTCGAGAACCGCCTGATCTTCACCGACAAGCTCGTGAACATGGGGGCCGACATCGTCCTGTGCGACCCGCACCGCGCCATCGTCACCGGCCCGTCGCGCCTGAGCGGCGCGCGGCTGGAGTCGCCGGACATCCGCGCCGGCATGGCGATGCTGATGGCCGCGCTGTGCGCGGACGGCCGCAGCGAGATCGGCAACATCCGCCAGATCGACCGCGGCTACGAGCGCATCGACGAGCGCCTGCGGGGCCTGGGGGCCCGGATCGAGCGCGTCGCCGTCGAGCCGGTCCATGCCGCCTGAGCGGCGGCGGACCCCGAGATCCCTGCCGTGATGATCCACCCGATTCCCAGCGGAACCCGCGACGTGCTCCCCGACGAGATGCGCGAGCTGCGCGCGATCACGGAGTCGCTGCGCGGCGTGTTCGAGGCGCGCGGGTACGGCGAGGTGTACACGCCGGCCCTGGAGTACGCGTCCGAGCTCGAGCCGACCGGGGCGCCGCCGGCCTACCGCCTGTTCGACGAGCGCGGCGAGCCGATGGTGCTGCGCACCGACATGACGGTGCCGATCGCGCGCGTGGTCGGGACCCGCTACGCCGACGCCCAGCCGCCGCTGCGCTTCGCGTACTTCGCCCACGCCTACCGCGCCGTGCGCGCCCAGCGCGGGCAGCCGCGCGAGTTCCTGCAGGCCGGGATCGAGCTCGTCGGCGCGCCCGCGCCCGAGGGGACGGTGGAGGCGCTGTCGCTGCTGGCCGAGGCGCTGTCGGCCGCCGGGCTGCGCGAGTACCGGATCGGGCTCGGGGACGCCTCGCTGTATCCCGCGCTGCTCGCCGCCCACGGCGTCGCGGACGGGGCGCGCGAACGCATCCTGTACGAGCTGGCCACGCGCGACTTCGTGGGGCTGGAGCGCGAGGTCCGGGCCGCGGGCCTCCCCGGCGAGCTGGTGACGATCCCCCAGACGCGGGGACCGGAGCTCCCGGACGTCGGCGAGCCCGTCGCCGGGATGCGTGCGGTGCGCGACGGCCTGCCGGCCGACGTGGCCGAGCGCGTGATCTTCGACCTCGGGCTGTCGCGGGGGCTGGGCTACTACACGGGCGCGATCTTCGAGGTCTACGACCCGGCGCTGGGTGCGCCGGTGGGCGGAGGCGGGCGCTACGACGACCTGCTCGGTCGCTTCGGTCGCGCGCTGCCCGCCGTCGGGTTCGCCCTGAACGTCGAGCGCCTGCACCTGGCGCTGACCGGAGAGGAGGGCCGGGCGTCGTGAACGGGCTCACCGTCGCCGTGCCCCGCGGAGCGCTGTTCTCCGAGACGCTGGACCTCCTGGAGCGCCTGGGCGTGGACACCGCCGAGGTCCGGGCCAACGACCGCAAGCTGCTGTTCTCCGGCGCCGGGCTGATCACCATGCGGCCCTCCGACGTGCCGACGTACGTGGAGGCCGGCGCCGCCGACCTGGGGATCACCGGCAAGGACGTGCTGATGGAGCAGTCCGAGCGCGACGTCTACGAGCTGGCCGACCTGGGCTACGGTCCGTGCCGGATGGTGCTGGCCACGCGCGCGGGCGAGGACCCGGCGGCCGAGGCGCTGCGGCGCCTGGGCGTCATGCGCATCGCGACCAAGTACCCGCGCATCGCCGCCCGCTGGTTCGAGCGCACGGGCCGCCAGGCCGAGATCGTCGAGGTCAAGGGATCGGTCGAGCTGGCCCCGCTGGCCGGGCTGGTCGAGGGGATCGTCGACCTCACGGCGACCGGCACGACGCTGGCCGAGAACGGCCTCGTGGTCCGCGAGGAGATCGCCGCGTCCACGGCGCGCCTGATCGCCAACCCCGTGGCCCACAAGCTCAAGGCGCGCGAGATCGACGCCGTCCTGGCCCGGATCGCCGGCGCGGGAGCGCCGCGATGACGGTCTCCGAGCGCGTGGCCGAGATCGTCGCGCGCGTGGGGCGCGAGGGCGACTCCGCGGTCGTCGACTTCACGCGCGAGTTCGACACCGAGGGCCGCGAGCCGTGGCCGCTGCGGGTGGACCCGATGCAGCTGCGCGAGGCGCTCGCCGGGCTGGCCGGCCCGCTGCGCGAGGCGCTGGAGCTGGCCGCCGGCAACGTCCGGGCGGTGGCCCTAGCGACGGTCGGGGCGGACACGGACGTCGAGCTGCCCCAGGGGCAAGTCGTGACGGTTCGCGAGGTTCCCGTGCGCCGGGCGGCGGTATATGTCCCGGGTGGGCGGGCGCCCTATCCGAGCACGGTCGTGATGGGCGCCGTGACCGCGCAGGTCGCGGGCGTCGAGGAGGTCGTCGTGTGCTCGCCGCCGCGCGCCGACGGCGACGTCGACCCGGTCGTGCTGGCCGCGTGCGAGCTGTGCGGCGTGGACGAGGTCTACCGGATGGGCGGCGCGCAGGCCGTGGCCGCGCTGGCCCTGGGAACGCAGAGCGTCCCGCGGGTCGACGTGGTCGCGGGCCCCGGCAGCGTGTACGTCCAGGAGGCCAAGCGCCAGCTGTCGCACCGCGTGGGGATCGACTCGTTCGCCGGCCCCAGCGAGCTGGTCGTGGTGTTCGGCGAGGACGCCGATCCGCGGCTGGTCGCCTTCGACCTGCTGGCCCAGACCGAGCACGGCGCCGACAGCCGGGTCGTCGGCATCTCGCCCTCCCAGCAGCTGGTGGCCCGCGTGGCGGCCGAGCTGGGGCCCGAGAGCGGGATCCGCCTCGAGGTCCTCAGCATGGAGCGCGCCCTGGACTTCGTCGACGAGATGGCGCCCGAGCACCTGCAGCTCATCGGAGCCGAGGCCGAGGCCCTGGCGCCGCTGGTCCGCTCCGCGGGCTGCGTGTTCGTGGGCGCGGGGTCGGGCACGGCGTTCGGCGACTACGTGGCCGGGTCCAACCACGTCCTGCCCACCGGCGGGACGGCGCGGTTCGCCTCGGCGCTGTCGGTCCGGACGTTCCGGCGCCACATGACCGAGGTCCGCGTCGGGGCGGCCGAGGAGCTGGCCCGCGCCGGCGCGCTGATCGCCCGGGCCGAGGGCTTCGAGGCGCACGCCCGGTCGATGGAGGCGCGCATCGAGGAGAATGGCGAGGATGGCTGACGTCACGCGCAGCGCGCGGATCGCGCGCGACACCAAGGAGACGAAGGTGGCGCTCGACCTGTCCCTGGACGGGACGGGCGCGGGCGAGCGCGCCACCGGCGTCGGGTTCCTCGACCACATGCTCGACCTGCTGGCCCGCCACGGGCGCCTCGACCTCGACGTACGGGTGCAGGGCGACCTGGACACCGGTTCGCACCACACCGTCGAGGACACCGGCATCTGCCTGGGCCAGGCGCTGGACGCCGCGCTGGGCGAGCGGCGCGGGATCGCCCGCTACGGGCAGGCGATCGTCCCCATGGACGAGGCGTTGGCCACGTGCGCGATCGACGTCTCCGGGCGCCCGTTCTGCCGCTGGAGCGCCGAGCTGCCGCCCGGCGCCATCGCCGGCTTCGACCACGAGGAGGCCGAGGAGTTCTTCCGCGCCGTGGCCAACGGGGCCAAGCTGACGCTGCACCTGCGGGTGGACTCGGGGACCAACGCCCACCACATGATCGAGGCGGCGTTCAAGGCATTCGCCCGCGCGCTGCGAGCCGCCGTGGCCGTCGACCCGACGGAGCCCGGCGTGCCCTCGACCAAGGGGACGCTGACGTGACCGCGATCGGGATCGTGGACTACGGCATGGGCAACCGCCGCTCCGTCGAGAAGGCGGTCGAGCGGGCGGGCGCCCGGCCCGTGCTGACCGGCGACCACGCGCGGCTGCGCGAGGCGGACGGGCTCATCGTTCCGGGGGTCGGCGCGTTCGCCCGCGCCATGCGCTCGCTGTCCGAGGCGGGCCTGGACGAGCTGGTCGTCGAGCGCGCGGGGGCGGGGACGCCCGTGTTCGGCGCCTGCCTGGGCATGCAGCTGCTGTTCGAGCGCTCCGAGGAGGGCGAGGGGGTGGCCGGGCTCGGCCTGCTGCGCGGGGACGTGCGCCGGCTGGACACCCGCGGGCTGAAGCTGCCGCAGATGGGCTGGAACGACGTGCGCTGGCAGCGCGACACCGAGCTCAACGCGGGCCTGCCCGACCCGTCGATCTTCTACCACGTGCACTCCTACGTCCCGCACCCGGCGGACCCCGACGACGTGCTCGGCGTGTCGGAGTACGGCTCGCCGTTCGTGACCGTCGTGGGCCGAGAGAACGTGTACGGCGCCCAGTTCCACCCGGAGAAGTCCTCGACGCACGGCCTCGCGCTGCTGGGCAACTTCGCGCGCATCTGCGCGCGCGTCGCCGCGTGATCCTCGAGCCGGCGGTGGACATCCTGGACGGCCGCGCGGTGCGGCGGGTGCAGGGAGAGTTCTCCGACGTCACGCGCTACCACGACGACCCGGTCGAGGCGGCGCGGGCCTGGCTGGAGGCCGGGGCGCGGGCGCTGCACGTGGTGGACCTGGACGGGGCGCGGGCGGGGGCGCCGGCGAACCTGGATGCCGTCTCGGAGATCTGCTCTCTCTCGGACATCCCTGTCCAGCTCGGCGGCGGCATCCGCACCCTTGAAGACGTGTCCGCGGCGCTGGAGAACGGCGCATCGAGGGTGGTCATCGGGACCGCCGCTTACCGCGATCCCTCCTTCCTCGATGCCGTCGTTTCGTCGTTCGGGGACCGCGTGGCGGTGGCGGTGGACGTGCGCGGGGGCCGCGTCTCCGCCGCGGGGTGGACGGAGGACACTGGGTTGGAGCCGCTCGAGGCCATCGCCCGCCTGGCCGGGCGGGGCGTGCGCTCGTTCGTCTACACCAACGTCGACCGGGACGGGATGCTCACCGGGCCCGACCTAGAGGAGGCGCGGCGGGTGGCGGACGCCGTGTCCGGCTCGCTCGTGTGGTCCGGAGGCGTGGGCGATCTCTCGCACCTCGCGGCGCTGTCGGAACTGCCCATCGAGGGGGTCATCGTCGGCAAGGCGCTGTACGAAGGCCGCTTTTCGGTGGCCGATGGCCAGGCGGCGCTCGGAGGCTGACGCCGACCGTGCACTACAAGCGCGTCATCCCCTGCTTGGACGTGGACGCCGGCCGGGTAGTCAAGGGCACGCGGTTCCTGGACCTGCGCGATGCCGGCGACCCGGTGGAGCTGGCCGCGTTCTACGACCGCGAGGGCGCCGACGAGGTCGTCTTCCTCGACATCACCGCCACCCACGACAAGCGCGACACCGTGGTCGAGCTGGCGCGGCGCGCCGCCGACGACGTGTTCGTCCCGTTCACGATCGGCGGCGGGATCCGCTCGGCCCTGGACGCCCAGGCCGTCCTCGACGCCGGGTCGGACAAGGTGTCGGTCAACTCGGCCGCGGTGGAGCGCCCGGAGCTGGTGAGCGAGCTCGCCGAGCGGTTCGGGAACCAGTGCGTGGTGCTGGCGATCGACGCGAAGCGACGAGGAACCGCGGGTTCGGGGAACGGCGCCGGTGAGGAGGCGGGGTCGCCGGGCGGCGCTCCCTCATGGGAGGTCCATGTGGCGGGTGGGCGGACGCCGACGGGCCGCGACGCGATCGAGTGGGCGCGCGAGGGCGTGGAGCGGGGGGCGGGGGAGATCCTGCTCACGAGCATGGACCGCGACGGCACGAAGGACGGCTACGACCTCGAGCTGACGGCCGCGGTCGCCGAGGCCGTGGGCGTCCCGGTGATCGCGTCCGGCGGCGCCGGCGAGCTCGACCACCTCGTCGCGGGGATCCAGGCGGGCGCGGACGCGGTCCTGTGCGCGTCGATCTTCCACTACGGCCAGCACAGCGTCCGCGAGGCCAAGGAGCACCTGGCGGCGGCGGGAATCGCCGTGCGGCCGTAGAAACCCGGGTGGGTGGAGGAGCTGCTCTCCCACCCTGCGGTGGCCCGGCTGCGTTCGGCGTTCGCCGCGGTGCCCGGTGCCTGGCTGGTCGGAGGTGCGGTACGCGACCTGCTTCTGGGTACGGAGGCGGTGGACCTCGACGTGGTGGTCGAGGGCGACGGCGTGTTCGCGGCGCGCGCGGCGGCCGAGGCGCTGGGCGGCTCGGTGGTCGAGCACGGACGCTTCGGCACGGCGACGGTCAGCGCG
>DATLOP010000223.1:0-12252 GCA_035536255.1 Solirubrobacteraceae bacterium | reverse complement strand
GGCAAGTCGCGCATGCGGCCGTTCTGCGACGGCACGCACAAGCTCGTCCGGTTCCGCGCGCCCAGCGGCGCGGAATCAGGACGCAACGGCTGACGACGCCGGCTCGGGCAGCGAGATCAGCAGCGAGCTGGCCCCGGCCGCCCATGCGCCGAGCATCATGCGCGCCCAGCGCCCGTCGAGCTCGGCCAGCGTCGCCGCGCCCCACAGGATGTCGCCCGTCAACTCGGGCTCCTGGCGGGCGAGGCCACCGGCGAGGTCGACGGCGGCGATCGCCACGTGGATCGCGTCGGCCGTGACGTGCTCGTCGAAGAACTCGGTCGCGCGCGCGCTGCCGAACCCGAGGCGCCGCAGGCCCTTGGCGTAGCGACGGTTGGGCACCGAGGACTCCATCTCGAAGAGCGCGAGGTGACCGATGATCGCGCCGCGCCAGCGGCGATGCAGGCCGAAGAACGACATGAGGTTGACCGTCGCGAGCGTGACGCCCGGCAGGTTGTCGAGATAGGCGCCGTACGTCGTGTCGAGGCCAAGCTCGTCCATCGTGTCGGCGAAGAGCTTCGCGTGGATGCGCTCGGGGTCGCCGTTGCCGTATTCGTCGGCTTGGATCTGCACGAGGGCGCCCTTCGGCGCGCCGTACATCCGCGGCAGCGCCCAGGAGTGCGGGTCGGCCTCCTTGAGCTGGTAGGCCGAGCGGTGCACGAGGAACTCGCGGACCTCGGACAGGCCGGCCTCGCGCTCCACGCAGGCCGACAGCGAGCGGCCGCTGTCGGCCTCGGCGATGCCGCGCAGCGCGAGGTCGACGTCCTCGGGCGCGACGCCCTCGTCGCGGCGCGGGACCAGCTCCTCCAGCGCGGCCTCGAAGCGCCGCTCCAGGCGCGCGCGCAGGGCGAGCAGCGACGGCTCCCACTCCCAGCGCTCGTCGGCCCCCGGCACGCCGCGGTAGTGCAGCTCGTAGCAGAGGTACAGGCTGAGATGGAGGTCCTCGTCGGCCAGCGGGTCGCCGCCGGGGACCGGGAGGTCGGGGTCCAGCGAGAACGGCGCGCTCGCCAGCGCGCCGAGCAGGATCGCGCTCAGCTCGCCACGCGGCGGCGGTGCGAGCACCGGCCCGGGCGCGGGCGAGATCTGCGCGGTCGCGGGCAACACCGGCCAGGATCTACCCCGCCGACGCGGGCTCCAACCCCGGCGGTCCGCTGGGCGCCGTCAGGCCAGGAAGTCCTCGGCCAGGCCGGCGGTCGCCGCGCGCGGGTCGCCGGCCGCGCGCTGGCGGTCGGAGCCGGTCCGCGCGATCAGCCCGCGCGCCGCGTCCAGCCCCTCCGCGGCGCCCGGCTCGCGGGCGTAGGGCGCCAGCGCGTCGAGCAGCGCGTGCAGCCGCCGCGCGGTGGGCGTGCGCTCGCCGGTCTCCAGGTCGGCCATCTCGCCGTGCGGGCCGCGGTGGGCGGCCGACCAGCGGTTCTCCTCGATGCGCCAGGTCGGCGCCGGCTCCGGCAGGTCCCCGGCGTCGTGGCGCGCGCCCAGCCAGGCCACGAGGGCGTGGACGGTCGCGACGATCGCCGCCGCCTCGGCCACCGTGGCCTGGGCGTCGGGGACGCGCACCTCGAGCGTTCCGAAGGCCGGGTTGGGCCGCAGCTCCCACCACCAGGAGCGGTAGTCGACCATCGGCCCGGCGGCCGCGCCCCAGCGCATGGCCTCCGCGAACTCGTCCCAGCCGGGCAGCACCGGGGGAACGCCCTGGCGCGGCAGCAGCTCGGACACCTTGGGTCGCGCGGACGCCATCCCGGTGTCGCGGCCGGCGTACCAGGGCGCGTTGGCGGCCAGCGCGGCGATGTCGGGCAGGTGCGCGCGCAGCGCGTTGTGGACGGCGAGCGCGCGGTCGGCGCCGCGCACCGCGACGTGGACCTGCAGGGCGCAGAGCTGCTGGCGCGCGGCCACCGGCCCGTAGTGGCGCATCGTGCGCTCGTAGCGCTCGCCCGGGTTCAGCGGCCCGTCCGGGTCGGCGAACGGGTGCAGGCCGGTCCCGGCGAAGCGGGCGATCCCCCCGGCCGCGCCGGCCAGCGCGCGCCGGGCCGCGGCGAGCTGCGTCGCCACCTCCCCCGCCCCCGCCGCCGGCTCGGTGACGATCTCCACCTGCGCGGCCGGGAACTCGAGCTTGAACCGCGGGTCGCCGCCCGTCGCCTCCACGACCTCCCGCCCCACCGGGGCGAGGTCCAGCGTGTCCGGGTCCAGGAGCATCAGCTCCTCCTCGACGCCCACCGTCAGGGGCGCGGGAGCGTCGAAGGCCTCGCGCAGGGAGTCCCCGGTGACCACGCGCGGCGCGTCGGGCGCCGGCTCGCCGGGCGGTTCGCCGGTCGCCGGGCGGGGGGTCTCTGCGGGGAGCTCGGGCATCGGCGGGGTTTCGCGCGGGCGCGGGCAGGATAGATGCCCGGCCGTGAGGCTCCCCAGTCAACCGGACGGCTCCGGCCCCGGACCGGCCCCCGCCGGCGACGCCGGCCATGACCGGCCGCGGCTGCTCGTCCCTCCGGGGGTGTTCCGGCCGATCTCCGACAGCTGGCTGCTCGCGCGCTGCGCGCGCCGGCTCGCGCCCGGGGCCCGGGTGCTCGACCTGTGCACGGGGTCGGGGGCGGTGGCGATCGACCTGGCCCGCCACGGGGCCGCGCACACGACGGCGGTCGACCTCTCGCGCCGCGCCGCCCTCACCGCGCGCCTGAACGCGCGCCTCAACGGCGCCCGGGTCGACGTCCGCCGCGGCGACCTGCTCGAGGCCGTGGCCGGCCGGCGCTTCGACCTGATCGTCTCCAATCCCCCATACGTCCCCGCGCTGGACGGCGGCGTGCCCGACCGCGGCCTGGCCCGCGCCTGGGACGCCGGCGCGGACGGCCGCGCGCTGCTCGACCGCATCCTCGACGCCGCGCCGCGCGCGCTGGACGCCGGCGGCTCGCTGCTCGTCGTCCACTCCTCGATCTGCGGCGAGGCCGAGACGCTGGAGCGCCTCCGGGCCGCCGGGCTTCAGGCCAGCGTCACGGCCCGCGAGACCGGACCGCTCGGGTCGCTGATGCGCGAGCGCGCGGGCGCCCCGGAGGCGCGCGGCCTGCTGGCCCCCGGCGCGCGCGAGGAGGAGGTCCTGGTGATCCGCGGTCAGTCCGCGCGGCGGCGCAGCGGGACGACCCCGCCCCAGACGGCGACCAGCGACGAGCACACGAGCATGGCGGTCAGCACCCCCTCCCTATCGGCCCTCGCGCCGAAACCCTGAACCGCCCCGCGGCCGAACGTCCCGCAAGGGTCGCTATGCCCGTCAGTCCGGGACGTTCGGCGGGGGCGCCCCGGGCCGCTACGCCGCCGCGGCGATGCGGCGGCGCGCGCCGCCGCCAGAGCGCGACTTGCGGGGCGCGGCCGGGGTGACCAGCGCGCGCAGGTACTCCCCGGTGTGGGAGCCCTCGGTGGCCGCGACCTGCTCGGGCGTGCCGGCGGCGACGACGTAGCCGCCCTCCTCGCCGCCCTCGGGCCCCATGTCGATCAGGCGGTCGGCGGTCTTGATGACGTCGAGGTTGTGCTCGATCACGACCACGGTGTTGCCCGCGTCGACCAGGCGGTCGAGCACCTCGAGCAGCCGCTGGATGTCGGCGAAGTGCAGGCCGGTGGTGGGCTCGTCGAGGATGTAGAGCGTCCGCCCCGTCGCCACCTTGCACAGCTCACTCGCCAGCTTCACGCGCTGCGCCTCGCCGCCCGACAGCGTCGTCGCGGGCTGGCCGATCCGGATGTAGCCCAGGCCCACGTCGTTGAGCGTGGCCAGGCGCCGGTGGATCTTGGGGATGTGGGCGAAGAACTCCACCGCCTCCTCCACCGGCATGTCGAGCACGTCGGCGATGTTCTTGCCCTTGAAGCGGATCTCCAGCGTCTCGCGGTTGTAGCGCTTGCCGTGGCACTGCTCGCACGGCACGTAGACGTCGGGCAGGAAGTGCATCTCGATCTTGATCTGCCCGTCGCCCCGACACACCTCGCAGCGCCCGCCCTTGACGTTGAACGAGAAGCGTCCCGGCTTGTAGCCGCGCGCCCGCGCCTCCTGGGTCTTGGAGAACAGCTCGCGGATCTGGTCGAACAGCCCGATGTAGGTGGCCGGGTTCGAGCGCGGCGTGCGACCGATCGGCGACTGGTCGACCGAGATGATCTTGTCCAGCTCCTCCAGGCCGCTGATCCGCCGGTGGGCGCCGGGCCGCTGCTTGGAGCGGTGCAGCCGGTTGGCCACGGACTTGAACAGCACCTCGTTGACCAGCGTGGACTTGCCCGACCCCGACACGCCGGTCACGCAGCAGAACACGCCCAGGGGCACCTTCGCGTCGACCCCCTTGAGGTTGTGCTGGGTCGCGCCCTCGATCAGCACGTGGCCCTTGGGCCGGCGCCGCCGGCGCGGGATCTCGATGCGGCGCGTCCCGGCCAGGAACTGGCCGGTCAGAGATTCCGGCACGGCCTCCACCTCGGCCGCCGTGCCCTGCGCCACCACCCGCCCGCCGTGCTCGCCCGCGCCTGGCCCGAGGTCGACCAGATGGTCGGCCGCGCGCATCGTGCCCTCGTCGTGCTCGACCACGATCACCGTGTTGCCCAGGTCGCGCAGGCGCTCCAGGGTCCCGATCAGGCGCGCGTTGTCGCGCTGGTGCAGGCCGATCGACGGCTCGTCCAGGATGTAGAGGACGCCGACGAGTGAGGAGCCGATCTGCGTGGCCAGCCGGATCCGCTGGGCCTCGCCGCCCGACAGCGTGGCCGCGGCGCGCTCCATCGACAGGTAGCCCACCCCGACGTTGCAGAGAAAGCCCAGCCTTTCTTCGATCTCGCGCAGGATCATCCGCGCGATCTGGCGGTCCACGTCGGACAGCTCGACGTCGCGCACCCACTCCAGGGCCCGCTGCGCCGACAGCGTCGTGAACTCGGGCAGCGACACGCCGGTTACGGTGACCGCCCGCGACTCGGGCCGCAGGCGCGCGCCCCCGCACTCCGGGCACGGGCGCACCGACATGTACTCCTCGATCTTCTCTCGCGACCAGTCCGAGTCGGTCTCGCGGTAGCGGCGCTCCAGCGACGGAACGATCCCCTCGAAGCGCGTCGTGTAGGAGCGCTTGCGCCCGTAGCGGTTGCGATAGGAGATGTAGATCTTGTCGCCGTTGGTGCCGTACAGGAACAGGTCGCGCTGGTCCTCGGGCAGCTCCTCCCACGGCGTCTCGAGATCGACCTCGTAGCGCTCGGCGATGGCGTTGGTGATCTCGTCGTAGTAGTTCGAGGACGACGAGGACCAGGGCAGGATCGCCCCCTCCCCGATCGACAGCGACGGGTCGGGCACGATCAGCTCGGGGTCGATCTCCATCTGCGAGCCCAGCCCGGTGCACCGCGGGCACGCGCCGTGCGGGGAGTTGAACGAGAAGATCCGCGGCTCGAGCTCGGCGATCGACGGCCCGTGCTCGATGCAGGCGAACTTCTCCGAGAACGTCAGCACGCCGCCGTCGGGGTCGTCGACCAGCTCCACGTCGACCAGCCCGTCGGCCACCGAGACCGCGGTCTCGATCGAGTCGGCCAGGCGCTTGCGCACGTCGGGCTTCATGACCAGGCGGTCGACCACGACCGAGATGTCGTGCTTGTACTTCTTGTCGAGCTCGATCTCCTCCTCGAGCAGGCGCGTCTCCCCGTCCACGTTGACCCGGGAGAAGCCCTCGGCCCGCAGCTCGTCGAGCAGCTTGCCGTACTCGCCCTTGCGCCCCCGGACCACGGGCGCCAGGACCATGAAGCGCGTCCCCTCGTCCAGCGTCATCACGTGGTCGATGATCTGCTCGGCCGACTGGCCGGCGATCGCCCGCCCGCAGACGTGGCAGTGCGGCTTGCCCACCCGCGCCCACAGCAGGCGCAGGTAGTCGTAGATCTCGGTCACCGTGCCCACGGTCGAGCGCGGGTTGCGCGAGGTCGTCTTCTGGTCGATCGAGATGGCCGGCGACAGGCCCTCGATCGAGTCCACGTCGGGCTTGTCCATCTGGCCCAGGAACTGGCGAGCGTAGGCGGACAGCGACTCCACGTAGCGCCGCTGGCCCTCGGCGTAGATGGTGTCGAAGGCCAGCGAGGACTTGCCCGACCCCGACAGCCCGGTCAGGACGACGAGCGCCTCGCGCGGCAGCGCCAGCGACACGTCCTTGAGGTTGTGCTCCCGGGCGCCCGAGACCACGATCTGGTCGTGCGGTGACATGAGTCCGCCCTATTGTAGGTGGGCGAACAGACGTTCGAACGGCGCGGGACTAGCCGACGCGGGCGTAGACCTCGTCCAGCAGCTGCTCGCGGTCGGCGAGCTGGAAGTTGTCGGCGAGGTAGCGGTCGGTCTCGTCGCGCGGCGTGCCGTTGAGCGCCATGTTCAGCGCGATCAGGCGGGCGCCCTCGCTGTCGTCGCCGCCGGCGATCGACTCGGGCTCGGGCTCGGGCTCGGGCTCCGGCTCCGGCTCGGGCTCGGGCTCCGGCTCGCGGTCGGGCTCGGCCGCCGCGGGCGCCTCCTCGTCGTCGAACGACGGCGGCTCGGCCGGCTCGGCCGGGGCCGCCCCGCCCGCCGGCGCCGCGGTCAGCTCGCCCATGTTGCCCTGGAGCAGGGTGAGGTCGGCGCTGAGGCGGTTGGCGCCGGTGCGCAGGCTCTCGACCAGCGCCACCAGCTCGCTCTCCATCGCGTCCACGCGCTGGAGCATCGCCTGGGTGGCGTCCTGGACGCGCATCACGTGCCCGCGCGCCTGCTCGGCGGCGTCGGCGCGCGTCTGGTCGGCCTCGGCCTGGGCGCGCTGGCGCGTGCGGGCGGCGTCGTCCTCGGCCGTGCGCTCGATGTCGCCGGCCGTCGTCTCGGCCGCCTCGACGATCGAGCGGACCTGCTCGGAGGCGGCGGTGGCGAGGCTGGACGAGCTCGGGCGCTCCTGGCGCGCGAGCTGATCGACCTCGTCGGCGATCCGGCGCAGGTGGGCGTCCACGGCCTCCGGCTCGTAGCCCCGCCGGCCGATGGGAAAGTCCCGGCGTTCGATGTCCTGGCGGTCGATCGGCAAGTTCCCTCCTGGAAAAAGCGGTTGCGAGCCGGGCCAGCGTATCGGTTACCGGCGCAGGCTGGCGCTCGCTTCCGCCCGCGCCTCGTCGAGGTCGCGGCGCAGATCGCGGATCTCGTCGCGCAGCTTGGCCGCGTACTCGAAGCGCAGCTCGTCGGCGGCGGCCAGCATCTCCTCCTCCAGCTCGACGATCAGCTTCTCGATCTCCTCCGGCGACATCTCGGAGTCGCGCTGCTTGCGCCGGCGCCGCCCGCGCGGGACCTTGGCCTCGCTCTGCATGAACTCCGCGATGTCGGAGATGCCCTTGACGATCGTCTCGGGCGTGATGTCGTGGTCGACGTTGTACTGGCGCTGGATCTCCCTGCGGCGGTCGGTCTCGGAGATCGCGGCCCGCATCGCCGCCGTCTCCTTGTCGGCGTACATGAGGACCTTGCCCTCGACGTTGCGCGCCGCGCGGCCGATCGTCTGCACCAGCGAGGTCTCCCCGCGCAGGAACCCCTCCTTGTCGGCGTCGAGGATCCCGACCAGGCTGACCTCCGGCAGGTCGAGGCCCTCGCGCAGCAGGTTGACGCCCACGAGCACGTCGAACTCGCCCAGGCGCAGCTGGCGGATGATCTGGATGCGCTCCAGCGTGTCGACCTCGGAGTGCAGGTAGCGGACGCGAAAGCCCGCCTCCAGCAGGTAGTCGGTCAGGTCCTCGGACATCTTCTTGGTCAGCGTGGTGACCAGGGTGCGCTCGTCGCGCTCGACCCGGGCGCGGATCTCGTTCATCAGGTCGTCGATCTGGTTGCGCGTCTCGCGCACCTCGATCTCGGGGTCCACGATCCCCGTCGGGCGCACGATCTGCTCCACGATGCGGCTCGAGCGCTGGCGCTCGAAGTCGCCCGGTGTGGCCGAGACGAAGCACAGCTGCGGCGTGATCGAGAGGAACTCGTCGAAGGTCTGGGGCCGGTTGTCCAGCGCGCTGGGGAGCCGGAACCCGTAGTCGACCAGCGTCTGCTTGCGCGAGCGGTCGCCCTCGTGCATCCCGCCGATCTGGGGCACCGTCTGGTGGGACTCGTCGATGAAGCACAGGAAGTCGTCGGGGAAGTAGTCGATCAGGCAGTAGGGGCGGTCGCCGGGCTTGCGGCCGTCGAGGATGCGCGAGTAGTTCTCGATCCCGCTGCAGAACCCGACCTCGCGCAGCATCTCCATGTCGTACTGCGTGCGCTGGCGCAGGCGGTGGGACTCCAGGAGCTTGCCCTCGGCCTCCAACTCGGCGCAGCGGGCGTTGAGCTCGGCGCCGATCTCGGCCACCGCCCGGTCCATCGCGCCCTCCTTGACGTTGTAGTGCGTGGCCGGCCAGATGGCCACGTGCTCGAGGTCGTCGACGATCAGCTCGCCGGTCAGGGGGTCGAAGTGCTGGAGGCGCTCGACCTCGTCGCCGAACAGGCTGGCCCGGAAGGCGGTCTCGGCGTAGGCCGGGAAGACCTCCAGCGTCTCGCCGCGCACGCGGAACGTCCCGCGGCCCAGGGCGGTGTCGTTGCGGTTGTACTGCATGCGCACGAGCTTGCGCAGGAGCTCGTCGCGGTCGATGAAGTCGCCCTTGCGGATGATCTGCATGTTCTCGTCGTAGGTCTCGGGCGACCCGATGCCGAAGATGCAGGACACGCTGGCCACGATCAGCACGTCGCGGCGCGCGAACAGCGCCGCAGTGGCGGCGTGGCGCAGGCGGTCGATCTCCTCGTTGATCGAGGAGTCCTTCTCGATGTAGAGGTCCCGGCTGGGGACGTAGGCCTCGGGCTGGTAGTAGTCGTAGTAGGAGACGAAGTACTCGACCGCGTTGCGGGGGAAGTACGTGCGGAACTCGTTGCACAGCTGCGCGGCCAGGGTCTTGTTGTGGGCCATGACCAGGGTCGGCTTCTGGACCTCCTGGACGATCCCGGCCATCGTCATCGTCTTGCCGGTCCCGGTGGCGCCGAGCATCGTGGTGAAGCGGTCCCCGGCGCGCACCGCCTCGGACAGGTCGGCGATGGCCTTGGGCTGGTCGGCGGTGGGGACGAAGGCGGCGTCGAGCTCGAACTTCGGCATCGCTTCCTACGGTAGCGACTAGGCTGGCGCCAACCGCCGAGGAGACAGGCATGGTCGCGAGGAGCTGGGTGCCAAGGCCCGCAGCGGCGCGGCGGAGGCGGGGCAGGCGCAAACCGAGCCCCAGCGCGACGTCTACGAGGTCCTGCTCGACGACATGGTGTAGAGCACCGCCCCCTGCCAGGGGAACAGAGAGAGCCGGCGCGCGTCGGCGCCGACGAGGCGCCGGAACCCGGCGCGGGTCCAGGTCCACCGGTGCCCCGGAGTGGAGCCCAGGCGGCCCAGGTGGCGGCCGCGCAGCAGGTTGCCCGCGCGGAACCACGGCTCGTGCGGGACGGTGACGAGCACGCGGGCGCGCGAGACCCGGCGCAGCTCGTCCAGCGCCGCCCGCGGGTCGGCCACGTGCTCGAGCACCTGGGTGCAGACGACGAGGTCGAACTCGCCCTCCCCGTACGGGAGGTCGTGGACGTCGGCGACCCCGAGCTCGGCGGCCGGGACGCGACCCCGGGCCCGGGCCAGCGCGTCCGCGCTGACGTCCACGCCCGAGATCCGGGCGCCGGGCAGCCCCCGGTGCAGCCCCCGGTGCAGCCACTCCGTCACGTGTCCGTCGCCGCACCCGGCGTCGAGGACGGTCCGCGGCCGCCCCTGCGCCGCCGCGTCCACGAGCCGGCGCCCGAAGCGCGCGATCAGCGCGCCCTCCAGCCCGCCCCGCTCGTACTTGGGCGCGTAGCGGCTCAGAGCCCGAGCTCGGAGGCGTACTCGCGGCGGTAGTCGCGCTCGGCGTCGAGCACGCGCTGGACGTAGGCTCGCGTCTCCGGGAACGGGATGTCGCCGATCCGGAACTCCTGGCCGGCGTGGCGGGAGCGCTCGACCCAGCGGGCGACGTTGGTCTCGCCGGCGTTGTAGGAGGCCACGGCGAGGACCACGTTGCCGTCGTGCTGGCCCAGCAGGTAGCGCAGGTACCAGGTGCCGTACTGGATGTTGATCTGGGGCGTTCCGAGGTCGGCGATCTCGAAGCGCGTCCCGCCCGAGCGCTGCGCGATGAACTTCGCCGTCTCGGGCTGGATCTGCATGAGCCCCTTGGCGCCGGTGGACGAGGTCTGGTCGCGGAACTTCGACTCGGCGTAGATGACCGCGGCCACCAGCGCGGGGTCGAGGCCCTTGTCACGCGCCTGCTGGCGGATGATGTCCTCGTGGCGCAGGGGCAGGGTGACCTCGCGCACGGCGCGGTCGATCATCGGCGCCACGAGCGCCACGGCGCCGACCACGAGGACGGCGAACAGCACCAGCGCCAGCGGGCGCAGCCTCATCGGTCCAGCTCGTCGAGGATCGCGGCCAACCTCTGCTCCAGCTGTTCGATCGATCCGTCGTTCACCACCGTGTGCGTCGCGCGCCGCGCCTTCTCCTCCTGAGAGAGCTGGCGCGCGGATCGCTCGTCCACCGCGGCGTGACCTCGCGCTCCGGCGCGCTGCGCGCGCACGGCCTCGTCCGCGACCACGGCGATCGTAGCGTCGAAGGCGGCCTCCATTCCCGACTCGAAGAGCAGCGGGACCTCGATCGCGGCGGCGCGCGGGGCCGGGAGGCGCGCGAGCACCTGCTCGCGCCAGGCGGCGATCCGCTCGCCCACGCGGGGCCACAGCAGTCCCTCCAGCCAGGCCCGGTCCTCGGGGGAGGCGAAGGCGGCCCGGGCCACGGCGGCGCGGTCCACGGCGCCGCCGGGCGCGACCGCCTCGCCCCAGCGGGCGACGACGGCGTCGCGGACGGCTGGCTCGTCGTAGAGATCGTGCACCACGGCGTCGGTCGACAGCGTGGCGGCGCCCAGCCGCTCCAGCGCGGCGAGCGCCTCGGACTTCCCGGCGCCGATCCCGCCGGTCAGTCCGATGAAGGGAGTCAGCCCGCGCGCTCCTCGGCGGGCGCCGCCGACGGGTCCCCGTTGGCCTCGGCCGCCGGGGCGGGCTCCGCCGGAGCGTCCTCGGCCGGGACCTCCTCCGCCGGAGCCTCCTCCGCCGGAGCCTCCTCCGCCGGGACCTCCTCCGCCGGGACCTCCTCCGCCGGAGCCTCCGCGACCGGGGCATCCTCCGCCGGAGCATCCTCCGCCGGAGCCTCCGCGACCGGGGCATCCTCCGCCGGGGCATCCTCCGCCGGGGTCTCCTCGGCCGGAGCGGGAGAGTCCTGGGCCGGAGCGTCGTCCTCGGCTGGGGCCGGAGCGTCGGGCGCGGGAGCTTCGGGGGACGGGGCGTCCCCGGCCGGGGCGGGCGTCTCGCCGTCCGCGGGCGGGGCCTGGTCGGCGAAGACGTCCTCGGAGAGGCCGAGCTCGGGCATGTCGTCGAGGTTGGCGCCCTCGCCGTCGCCGCCGGCCTCGCCCTCGCCCTCGCCCTCGGTGGGCGGGATGGTGGCCGGGGCGCGGCCGCCGACGGGGAGCACCTGGTCCTCGACGCGCTTAGTCGACAGCGACAGGCGTCGGCGCTCGTCGTCGATCTCCAGCACGCGCACCCGGACCACGTCGCCCGGCTCGATGATCTCGCGCGGGTTCTCCACGTGGTGGGCGGCCAGCTCGGAGATGTGGACGAGGCCCTCGACGCCGTCGAGGATCTCCACGAAGGCGCCGAACGTGACGACCTTCGTGACCTTGCCCTCGAGCTCGTCGTTGACGTTGTAGGTGTCCACGACGCGCTGCCACGGGTCCTCCTGGGTCTGCTTGAGCCCCAGGGAGATGCGCTGGCGGTCGCGGTCGATGTCCAGCACCTTGACCTGCACGGTGTCGCCGATGTTGAGGATCTCGGACGGGTGATTGACGTGCGACCAGGACAGCTCGGAGATGTGGATCAGGCCGTCGATGCCGTCGAGGTCCACGAAGGCGCCGAAGTCCACGATGTTGGAGATCTGGCCCTCCACGATCAGGCCCGGCTGCAGGCGCTCGAGGATCGCGGTCCGCTGCTCCTTGCGCTCCTCCTCGAGGACGGCGCGGCGCGACAGCACGACGTTGTTGCGCGAGCGGTTGAGCTCGATGACCTTGCACTCGATGTTCGTGCCGAGGTACTCGTCGAGGTTGGGCACGCGGCGGATGTCGACCAGCGAGGCGGGCAGGAAGCCGCGCACCCCGAGGTCGATGATGAGCCCGCCCTTGACCACTTCGATGACCGCG
>DATLOP010000222.1:0-7624 GCA_035536255.1 Solirubrobacteraceae bacterium | reverse complement strand
CGCACTCCTGGGCGCTGCCGCGCCTGCACGGCGGTCCCAAGGCGGCGCTGGTCGAGATCCAGGCCGACGAGTACGGGGGCGGGCGGGCCGACCGCATCCACGCCGAGCTGTTCGCCGGGGCGATGGAGGCCACGGGCCTGGACCCGCGATACGGGGCCTACCTCGACCGGATCCCCGGCATCACGCTGGCCACGGTCAACCTGATGTCGCTGTTCGGGCTGCACCGGCGCCTGCTCGGCGCGATCGTCGGCCACCTGGCGCTGTTCGAGATGACGTCCTCGCTGCCCAACGGGCGCTACGCCCGCGGCCTGCGGCGCCTCGGGCTGGGCGACGGGGCGACGGAGTTCTTCGACGAGCACGTCGAGGCTGACGCCGTGCACGAGAACGTCGCCGCGGTCGACCTGGCCGGCGGGCTCGTCCGCCAGGACCCGCGCCAGGCCGTCGACGTGCTGTGGGGCGCGCGCACGCTGGCCGCGCTGGAGCGCCGCTGGGCCGATCGCCTGCTCGACCGCTGGGAGGCGGACGAGACCTCGCTCTACGAGGCCCTGGATGCCTGAGGACCCGGAGGTCACGATCACCCCCTACCGCGACGGCCCCCTGCTCGTCCGCGGGCCGTTCCGGATCGAGGACATGCACGGCAACCCGATCGACGCCGGCCGCGACACGGTGGCGCTGTGCCGCTGCGGCAAGTCGCGAATCCGGCCCTTCTGCGACGGCTCGCACAAGCTCGTGCGCTTCCGCGCCCCGACGGGCGCCGAGCAAGGGCGCGCGTAGAATCGGCGCGGCCATGGGCGCCGCGCGGCTCTATCTCCAGAAGTGGCGCTGGTACGAGCGCAACCGGCTGCCCTGGAACCGCCTCGCCCTGCACCGGGAGATGGCCCGCCGGCAGGCCTTCGCCCGCGAGCCGGTCCACGGCAACGTGCTCGAGGCGCTGCGCGAGGGCCGGCTGGAGATCGGTCCCCACACGCTGTTCGAGCCCGACGTCTGGATCACCGCCCCCGGGGACGCGCGCATCCGCATCGGCGAGGGCTGCTTCCTCAACCTCGGGACGATGGTGGCCAGCGTCGAGCTGGTGGAGATCGGCGACCACTGCATGCTGGCCAACGGCTGCTTCGTCACCGACGGCAACCACCGCTTCGACGACCGCCACCGTCCCGTGCCCTGGCAGGGCTTCGACACCAAGGGCCCGACCCGGATCGGCGACAACACCTGGCTGGGGGCACACGTCGTCGTGACCAGCGGGGTGACGATCGGCGAGCGCTGCGTGATCGGCGCCAACAGCGTCGTGACCAAGGACGTCGAGCCGTTCACGATCGCCGCCGGCGCGCCCGCGCGGCCGCTGCGCCGCGTCGAGTACTAGTCCTTGTCGGTCATCACGAAGAGCCCCAGGGCCACCGACCCGAAGAAGACCAGCAGCGCGAGCGTCGCCATCACGCCGAAGAACACCGCGCCGACCGTGTTGCCCTGGCGGCGCATGTCGGCGAAGCGCGTGCTCCCGTAGATCACCAGGCCGAAGACGGCCGTCACCCCGATGCCGGCCACGAACGCTCCGAGGATGAGCTCGCCGAGGATCTCGGTGTCGACGATCGCCGCCATCAGCCCTCCGCCGTCAGCGCGCGGCCCTGGGCGATCCGCCGGCCGAAGATCCCCACGAGCAGGGTGAGCAGGGACAGCGAGATCACGAGCGGGCCCAGGGCGCCCTCCCCGAAGATCCGGGTCAGCCCGTACGTCGCACCGCCCACCGCGGCCGCGGCCGGGAGCGTCATGACCCAGGCGGCCACGATGTTGCCTGCGACGCCCCAGCGCACGGCGGACAGCTTCTTGCCGGCCCCGGCGCCCATGATCCCGCCCGAGGCCACGTGAGTGGTCGACAGCGGATAGCCGAAGTGCGAGGCGGCGAGGATCACCGACGCCCCGGCGCCCTGGGCGACGAAGCCCTGCGCCGGGTCCATCTTGATGATCCGCGACCCCATGGTGCGGATGATGCGCCAGCCGCCGACGTATGTGCCCGCCGCGATCGCCGTCGCCGCCGAGACGACGACCCACGTCGGTGGGTCGGCGCCCGCGGCCAGGTCGCCGGAGGCGATCAGGGCCAGGGCGATGATCCCCATCGTCTTCTGGGCGTCGTTGGTCCCGTGGGACAGCGAGAACAGGCTGGCCGAGACGATCTGGCCCAGCCGGTAGCCGCGGTTCACCGGCCCGGGGCGCAGCCGGCCGACGATCCGGTAGGCGATGACGATCCCCAGCGCCGCGACCACGAAGGCCAGGAGGGGGGCGACGAGCGCCGGGACCAGCACCTTCTCGACCAGACCGTCGCCCTTGACCGCCTCGGCCCCCTGGGCGGCGAAGGCCGCGCCCACCACGCCGCCGATCAGCGCGTGCGACGAGGACGAGGGCAGGCCGAAGTACCACGTGGCGAGGTTCCAGGCGATCGCCCCGATGAGCCCGGAGAACACGATCGTCGTCGTGACGAGCTCGGCCTCGACGATGCCCTTGGCCACCGTGGCCGCGACCTCCAGCGAGATGAAGGCCCCGGCGAAGTTCAGGACCGCGGCCAGGCTGACCGCCGCACGGGGCGACAGCGCGCGCGTGGAGATCGAGGTCGCCACGGCGTTGGCCGTGTCGTGGAAGCCGTTGGTGAAGTCGAACGCCAGCGCCGTGGCGACGACGATCACGAGGATGACGTCGCTGTCCATCCGTGATTAAGCGTTCTTGATGACGATGCCCTCGAGGATGTTCGCGACGTGCTCGGTGGCGTCGATCGCGTGCTCGAGGCGCTCGTAGATGTCCTTCCAGCGGATCACGACCATGGGGTCGATCCCGTTGTCGAACAGCGCCGCCAGGGCCTCGCGGACCACCCGGTCGCCGTCGTTCTCCAGGCGGTGGATCTCGACCGTGTAGTGCGAGATGTTCTTGAACCCGCGCAGCCGGGGCATCGCCTCGGCGATCTGGCGGCACGACTGCAGCAGGATGTGGGCCATGCGCTGGGCCTGCTCCATCGGGGCCTCGATCCGGTACAGGCCCATGAAGTCCGCGACCTCCTCGGTGAAGTCGACGACGTCGTCCAGGGCCGAGGCCATGGCCAGGATGTCCTCGCGGTCGATCGGGGTGACGAACGTCTCGTTCAGCCGCCGGATGATGTCGTGGGTGATCCGGTCGCCCTCCTGCTCGCAGAGCAGGATCTCCCGCGCGAGGTCGTTGCGCTCGGGGTAGTTCCCGAGCATCTGGTCGAGCATGTCGGCGCCGCGAACGATGTTCGAGGCGGCCTCCTCGAACAGGTCGAAGAACTCGCGGTCCTTGGGCACGAAGACCTGCGACAGGCGCGCCATGGCGGCGCATGCTAGTGATCCCTGGGGATGAACCTCTGGGTGATCGGATGGTCGGGAAAGCGAGCCCCCGACCCGGAGCGCGCCGAGTCCGCCGTGCGCGGATTCGTCGAGGCCCTGCGCTTCCCGCCGAGCCCGGACGTGGGGACGTGGCAGGCCCGGTCGGGCGCCGCCGTGGCGGCCTGGTCGGCGCACCCGGGTGTCCCGTACGTGGAGACGGGGGAGGACCGGCTGGAGCTGTGGTCGGGCCGCCCGATCCGCTGGGAGGCCGGCGGGCGGGCCGACGGGGCGGCGCCGCGCGACCCGGCGTTCTACCGCCAGCCCGCGCATCGCTGGGCCGACGGCCTGGACGGCCGCTGTGCCGCTGTGTCCTACGACGACGCGGCCGGCCGCTGCCTGTCGGCGCGGGCCGACCCGCTGGGGGCGTACCCGCTGTACCGCGCGGAGTCCGACGGCGCGACCTGGCTGTCCAACCGCGCCGAGCCGCTGCGCGCGCTGGTCGGCTCGCGCGAGATCGACCTCGACGCGCTGGCCGGGCTGCTGGGCGGCGGCTGGCCCCTGGGCGGCGCGCCGGTGTGGCGGGCCGTCTCGCGCGTCGCGCCGGGCGTCCTGACGCTGCACCCCGAGTCCGGCGAGCAGCACCGCGAGCTGCTGTCGCCCGGGGACACGGCGGCGATGTGCGGGGCGGGGTGGGACGCCGGGGAGGCGGCGCGGCTGCTCGTGGAGGAGGTCCGGGCGCTGGCCGACTGGCCGGGGCGCGCGAGCCTGGTGCCGGTGACCGGCGGGCGCGACTCGCGGCTGGTGCTGGCCGCGGCGCTGCGGGCGGGGATCGACTTCGGCGTCGCCACGGGCGGCGCGCCCTGGGACGCGGACGTCCTGGCCGGTCAGGCGCTCGCCCGGGCGGCCGGGCTGGAGCACGCGCTGCTCCCCGCCGACCCGGACGGAGACCCGTGGTCGCGGCCGGAGAGGGCGGCCGCCGTCCTGGGGCTCACGGCGTCGGGCACGGCCACGCTGGCCGACGCCGCCGGGTTCCCGCTCGGTCCGGGTCACGGACGGCTCGGCGAGGCGGGCGAGCTGTGGCACTCCGGCCAGGGCGGCGAGCTGGCGCGACGCTACTACCGCGAGGCGGCGGGCGACGACCGCGACGCGGTCGTGGACGGGCTGGAGCGCGCCTTCTGCGGCCGGCGCATCGGCCGCGCCGACCCGCTGTCGGACGCCGGGCGCGCCCGCGTGCGCGAGGGGATCGCGACGTGGGCCGACGGGCGGCTGGCCGGCGGCGCGCGGGTCGAGGACCTGCCCGACCTGTTCTACCTCGACGAGCGCATGGGCGCCTGGGCCGGGCCGACCCACGGAGCGGTCGAGTGGGTGCGCGACACGACCTCGCCGCTGTGGAGCGTGCGGCTGCTGCCCCACCTGCTCGGGGGGACGGTGGCCGAGCGCGCGCGCGAGGCCTTCCACGACGCCGTGCTGCGCGAGCTGGCCCCGGAGCTGGTCGCGGTTCCGTATGCGGGGGGCGCGAAGCACGGCGTGGCGCACACGGTCCGCCGGGCCGCCGAGGAGGCGCGGCGGATGCTCCAGCGCTCGAGCGCCGACGCCGGGGAGGACGACCCGTTCGCCGGCGTGCTCGCCCGGACGCGCTCCGCGGCGACCTCCCAGCCCCACCACTGCGCCTGGCACGTCCTGGATCGCGAGCGGGCCACGGCCCTGCTGGAGCGCGACGCCGGCGCGCTGGACGCGATGAGCCGCGCCTACGTCTGGCGGATCGCCACCGTCTTCCTCGACCCGGCGATGGCCGAGGCGAGCGCCTAGAAGCCCTCCAGCGCCTCCCAGCTCGACAGCGCCGTCTCGGCGCCCAGGGCGGCCCGGAAGTCGTCGAGCTCCTCGGGGTCGATCGAGTAGTTGTGCTCGGCCGCCGGGAAGCGCCGCGCGCGGACGTCCTCGGCGTACGCCCGCACCCCGGCCACCATGTCCGCCTTGACGTGAGCGAAGCGCTTGGCGAAGCGCGGGCTCAGGCCCTCGTGGATGCCCAGCAGGTCGTGGAAGACCAGCACCTGGCCGTCGGTGGACGCGCCGGCGCCGATGCCGATGACCGGGATCTCGATCCGCGGCATCAGCTCCTGCGCCACGGCGGCGGGGATGGCCTCGAAGACCAGCGAGAAGCAGCCGGCGTCCTGGAGCGCCAGGGCGTCGCGGGCGACGTCCAGGGCGCGCTGGGACGTGCGTCCCTGGGCCTTGTAGCCGCCGAGCGCGGTCGCCGTCTGGGGGGTCAGGCCGACGTGGCCCATGACCGGGATCCCGGCGGCGGCGATCGCCTTCGCGCGCTGCACGGACGAGCCGCCGCGCTCGAGCTTGACCGCGTCGCAGCCCGCCTCCTTGACGAAGCGCTGGGCCGTCTGGACCGCCTGCTCGTCGGACGCCTCGTAGGAGCCGAAGGGCAGGTCGCCCACCAGGAACGGGGTCCGCAGGCCGCGGCGCACGGCGGCGGCGAGCATCAGCATCTCCTCCAGCGAGACCGGGACCGTGGAGTCGTAGCCCAGGACGGTCATGGCCGCCGAGTCGCCGACCAGCACGAGGTCGACGCCCGCCGCCTCGGCCACCTGGGCCGAGGGGAAGTCGTACGCGGTCACCATCACCAGCGGCTCGCCCAGGGCCTTCTTCTCCGCGATGCGCGGGAGGGTCATCGGCAGGCGGTCGGGCATCTCCGGGTGCTGGCTCATGTCACCAGCTTCGCGGCGCGGTGGTCGACGGCGACGATCTCGTTGTCGCGGGTCACGTGGACGACCCGCGGCTCGTGCCCGTCGAGCTCGGCCTCGTCGTAGGTCGCGTAGGAGATGACGATGATCGTGTCGCCCCGGTGCACGAGGCGGGCGGCGGCGCCGTTGACCTGCATCTCGCCCGAGCCGCGCCGGCCGGGGATGGTGTAGGTCTCGAAGCGGGCGCCGTTGTCGACGTCGACGACGTGGACCTGCTCGTGGGGCCGGATGTCGGCCGCCTCCAGCAGGTCGGGGTCGACGGTGATCGACCCGACGTAGTGCAGGTCGCAGTCGGTCACCGTGGCCCGGTGGATCTTGGACTTGAGCATCACGCGTTGCAAGGGATCCCCTTTGCGGCTTCGGCGTGCAGCGCGTCTGCGGGCTGCACGATCGTGTTGTCGATCAAGCGCACGTCTCCCACCCTCGCCGCGACGGCGACGAGGACCTCTCCCTCGAACGTCTCCGCCGCCCGGAACGTCTCCGGGTCGACGGCCACCAGGTACTCCACCTCGACGCCGTCCAGCTTGGCCCGCGCGGCGTCGAGCGACTCGTCGACCGTGTGGCCGGCCACCGCGTTGACGGTGAAGGCGTTCAGCGCCTCGTTCAGCCCGAGCGCGCGGCGGCGCTCCTCGGCCGACAGGCGGGCGTTGCGGCTGGACAGCGCCAGCCCGTCGGCGTCGCGCACGGTCGGGCGCACGTCGATCTGCACCGGCAGGTCGAGGTCGGCCACGAGGCGGCGGACCACCGCCACCTGCTGGGCGTCCTTGCGCCCGAAGAAGGCGACGTGCGGCTGCACGGCGTTGAAGAGCTTGGTCACGACCGTGGCCACGCCGTCGAAGTGGCCCGGGCGGTGGGCGCCCTCCAGCGTGCCGGCCAGGCCGCCCACGTGGACGGTGGTGTCGAACCCGTCCGGGTAGACCTCCTCGACGGGCGGCGCGAACAGCACGTCCACGCCCTCGGCCTCGGCCAGGGCGGCGTCGCGGGCCTCGTCGCGCGGGTAGGCCGAGAGGTCGCCGCCGTCGCCGAACTGCGCGGGGTTGACGAACAGCGACACGACGACGAGGTCGCAGCGCTCGCGGGCGGCGCGCATCAGCGACAGGTGGCCCTCGTGGAAGGCGCCCATCGTCGGGACGAGGCCGACGGAGCGGCGCCCGTCGCGTGGCGAGAGCTCGCGGCGCAGCTCGACGACGGTCCGCACGATCCTCATGCCGGCACCTCGGCCGCACCCGCGACGGCCGCCGGGTGCTGCGCCGCCTCGGCGAGGTCACGCGTGGCGGCGGTCAGCTCGTCGAAGAGGCCGAGCAGCTCCGGGGTCCGCTCTTCCACCGCCGCCCGCTGGCGGGCCACCGTGGCCTCGTCGCCGCGGGCCACGGGCCCGGTGAGCGCGCGCTCGGGGCCCAGGGCGGCCCAGTTCTCGACCGTGGCCCGGACGAGCGGCGCGAGCAGGTCGCGGTCGGCGCCGGCGGTGGCGGCCAGGCGCTCGGCCGCCGCTTCGAGGGTGATCAGGAAGTTCGAGGCCATCGAGGCGGCGGCGTGGTAGAGCGC
>DATLOP010000221.1:0-2519 GCA_035536255.1 Solirubrobacteraceae bacterium | reverse complement strand
CGGGCTCGCGCCGTACTCGACGTAGGGCGCGAGCTCGGGCAGCCCGTAGCGGGCCAGGTCGCGCGTCGCGTCGGCCAGCATGACCGCGTACCCGATGACCGCGCGGTCGACGAAGACGCCGGCCGTGGCCGCCATGTGGCGCTGGAGGTCCTCGAGGCTCATCCGCTCGCGCACGACCGCGTCGGCCTCCAGCGACCGGCCGACCACCGCCGCCTCCTCGCCGAGCGTCGGGTAGTCCACGACGAGCTTCATCAGGAAGCGGTCGACCTGGGCCTCGGGCAGGGCGTAGGTCCCCTCCGACTCGATCGGGTTCTGCGTGGCCAGCACGAGGAACGGGAGCGGGACCGGGAACGTCTCGCCGCCGATCGTCACCTGCTGCTCCTGCATGACCTCCAGCAGCGCGGACTGCACCTTGGCCGGGGCCCGGTTGATCTCGTCGGCGAGCAGGAAGTTGCCGAACACCGGCCCGAGCTCGGTGTCGAAGCGCCCGGTGTCGGGCCGGTAGATGCGGGTTCCGACCAGGTCTGCCGGCACGAGGTCGGGCGTGAACTGCACGCGCCGGAAGCTGCCGCCCATGACGGCGGCCATCGTCTTGACGGTCAGCGTCTTGGCCAGGCCCGGCACGCCCTCCAGGAGCACGTGCCCGCCGGCCAGCAGCGCCACCAGCATGCGCTCGAGCATCTCGTCCTGGCCGACGATCACCCGCTTGATCTCGTACAGCGCGTCGGCCAGGGCGCTGCGGGGGTCTGCGTCCATCGTGGCTCCTCGGTCGGTGGGAGGACGAGGCTAGGCGCCGGCATGTCAGTTCGAGATAAGGGAGGCCCCTTATCTGAACCTGACGTGCTCCCACGTAGGTTCGGCGCCATGACCGCGCGCCGGCGCAAGCCGCTGTGGAGCGACCGCCACGAGGACCACGGCCACGACTGGCTGGGCCCGGGGCTGCCCCAGGGACCGCCGCCCGCCGAGCCGGAGCCCGCCCCGGCGCCGTCCCCGCCCCCGTCGCCGGGCGGCGGATGGCGACTCGGGGTGCTGTCCGGGCTGGTGGGCGCCGTCGCGGTCGCCGCCGCGCTCGTGGGCGCCGGCGTCGTCGGGGAGTTCGACGACGACCCGCCCCCGCTGCCCGCCGCTCCGCCCCTGGCCACGGCGGGCGGGGGGACCGACGCGCGCGTCAGCGCCGTGTACCGGGCGACCGGCGGCAGCGTCGTCTCCGTGCGCGCGCCCAGCGCGGGGCGCACCGCCACCGGGACCGGATTCGTCATCGACCGCGACGGCACCATCGTCACCAACGCGCACGTGGTCGAGGGGGCGCGCCAGGTCGAGGTGCGCTTCGGCGACCGCGGCCGCCGCGTCCACGGCCGGGTGGTGGGGACCGATCCCTCGTCCGACCTGGCGGTCGTCGACGTCGACGCGTCCGCCACGCGCGACGTGCGGGCGCTGACGCTGGCCGACTCCGACCGCGTCCGCGTGGGCGAGCTAGCCGTGGCCATCGGCAGCCCGTTCGGGCTCGACCGGACCGCGACCGCGGGGATCGTCTCCAGCCTGGGCCGCCAGATCCAGGCCCCGAACGGGTTCTCGATCGACGAGGTCATCCAGACCGACGCGCCGATCAACCCGGGCAACTCGGGCGGTCCGCTGCTCAACGCCGCCGGCCAGGTCATCGGGGTCAACTCCCAGATCGCCACGGCGGGCGCCCAGGGCAACGTGGGCGTGGGCTTCGCGGTGCCCTCGAACACCGTGCGGCGGGTCGTCCCGGCGCTGCAGCGCGACGGGCGCGTCCGCCACGCCTACCTCGGCGTGAGCATGTCCGAGAACCCGAGCGGCGACGGCGTCCTGGTGGCCGACCTTCCGCCCGGAGGCCCGGCCGACGACGCCGGTCTGCGCGCCGGCGACGAGATCGTCTCGGTCGCCGGGCGCCCGGTGCGCGGGTCCGGGGACGTCAGCGCGGCCGTCAACTCGCGCGATCCCGGCGACCGGGTCCGCGTCGAGGTGCTGCGCGACGGGCGCCGGCTGACGATCGAGGTCAAGCTCGGCGCGCGGCCCGAGCGCGCCACGCCGTGACCCTGGCGCTGAGCGTGTCGTTCGCGACCCCGCTCGCCCTGCTCGGGCTGCTCGCGCTCCCCCCGCTCGCGGCCGGCTACGTGGTCGTGCACCGCCGGCGCCGCCGGGCCGCGGACGCCTTCGCGACGCCCGCGCTGCGCCCGGCGGTGGCGCCCTGGGACCCGGGCTGGCGGCGCCACTTCCCGATCGCCCTGTTCGGGGCGGCGCTGGCCGTCCTCGTCGTCGCGCTGGCGCGCCCGCAGCGCGGCGTGGCGGTGCCGGTCGAGCGCGCCACGGTGATGCTGGTCACCGACGAGTCCACGTCGATGCGAGCCACCGACGTCGACCCCACGCGCCTGGAGGCGGCGCGCGCCGCCGCGTCGGCGTTCCTGGACGACGTGCCCGCGCGCCTGCGCGTCGGGCTGGTCACCTTCAGCACGTATCCCCAGCTCGCCGCCCCGCCGAGCACCGACCACGACGCG
>DATLOP010000220.1:0-3812 GCA_035536255.1 Solirubrobacteraceae bacterium | reverse complement strand
ACCTGGCGGTGGTGGAGCAGATCGGAGAGGTGTCATCCGGCGGCTTCTTCCTGATCTTCTGGATGTTCCAGAACCCACCCGACCTCTTGTACTCCGTGATCAAGGGCATGGCGATGGCGACTGTGATCGTGCTCGTCGGCTGTTACTACGGCTACACCGCCGGCGGCGGCCCGGTCGGCGTCGGTACGGCCACCGCGAAGTCCATGGTGTTGAACATCGTGCTCGTCCATCTCATCGGGATGCTCGGCACCCAGCTGTTCTGGGGCGCCAACCCGAGAGCACCCATCGGAGGCTGACCCGCATGCCACGCATTCCCCGCGAACGCCGCGATGGCGAGGACGACGGCCCGACCGAGCACGACCAGCCGACCTCCGAGGTGCCCGCCGACGAGAGCGACGTCGATCGCCGCAAGCGCCAGGCCGACGAGCGCCGCGCGAGCTCCGCCGGCGGCATCCAGGAGCTGATGGCCAAGCGCGGCGGCGGCGGCGACGACGACGACCACGACGAGGACGGCCGCGGTCGCGTGAAGGTCGTCGACGAGCCGCTGCCCGAGGGTCACGACGAGGAGTACAAGTGGCACACGGGCAAGCAGCGCCCGGCCGGCGCGCCCGACGCCGTCGAGTTCATCGACGTCCACAAGGCCTTCGGCCGCAACAAGATCCTCCGCGGCCTGAACATGGGCCTGCCCGAGGGCAAGATCTCCATGATCCTCGGCCCGTCGGGCACCGGGAAGTCCGTCTGCATCAAGCACATGGTCGGCCTGCTCTACCCCGACGACGGCGACGTCCTCGTCCACGGCGAGTCCGTCCCCAACATGCAGGACGACGAGCTGTTCGACATGCGCAAGAAGTTCGGCGTGCTGTTCCAGGACGGCGCCCTGTTCGGCTCGATGAACCTCCTCGACAACGTCGCCTTCCCGCTGCGCCAGCACACGGACAAGAGCGAGGAAGAGGTCCTGGAGATCGTCAACCGCCGCCTGCGCGAGGTCGGCCTGTCGGACGCCGGGGACAAGATGCCCAACGAGCTGTCGGGCGGCATGCGCAAGCGCGCCGGCTTCGCCCGGGCGCTCGTCCTGGATCCCGACATCGTGCTCTTCGACGAGCCCGACTCGGGCCTGGACCCGGTGCGCACGGCGCTGCTGTGCGAGCTGATCCAGGAGGTGCACGACGAGAACGGCGGCGCCTACTGCGTGATCACGCACGACATCATGAGCGCGCGCCGCGTGGCCGAGCACATCTGCGTGCTGTGGAAGGGCCGGATCGTCGAATCGGGACCGGCGAAGGAGCTGTTCGACTCGGACAACGCCTTCGTGCGCCAGTTCCTGTCCGGCGAGGCTCAGGGCCCTCTGGGGATGGAGTAGGAACCGGGGCTGGAGGGGGAACCGGGTATGTAACCTCAGGTTCGCGTACCCCCCAGTACCCCAGGACTTGAGCTGACCCCACCCCCGCCGCCCGAGAGCACGGCACCCCCCTCATCCGGCCTCACCCTGGCTCGCGTAGTCGCGGTCGGAGCGATCGCGGTTGCGGCCGTCGTGGTGGCGGCGGTCCTGCTCACGGGGGGCGGCAACCCGACGTACGAGCTGCGCTTCCAGAACGCCGGCCAGCTGGTCAAGGGCGACGAGGTGCAGGTGGGCGGGCGCGCCGTCGGCACGATCAAGGACATCGCGCTGACGACGGACAACCAGGCGCGGGTCACGATCGAGCTGCACGAGTTCGCCCCGCTGCACGAGGGCACGACCGCCGTCATCCGCCAGGCCTCGCTGTCGGGCATCGCCAACCGCTACATCTCGCTGCAGCTCGGCCCCAACAGCGCGCCCGAGCTCGCGGACGGCGCCACGGTCCCCACGGAGCGCACGACGACTCCCGTCGACCTCGACCAGCTGTTCAACACGCTGGACCCGGAGACGCGGAAGGGCCTCCAGGAGGTCGTCCAGGGCTCGGCCCGGCAGTACAGCGGGCGCAGCCGCGAGGCCAACGCCAGCGCGCGCTACTTCAACCCCTTCCTGCAGTCGACGTCGCGGGTGGTCAACGAGGCCAACTCCGACCAGGAGTCGCTGACGCGGTTCATCGTCGAGTCCTCGGCGCTGGTCACCGCCCTGGCCGAGCGCCGCGACGACCTGGCGAACCTGGTCTCCAACGCCAACGCCACGGCGGGCGCCATCGCCAACGAGAACACGGCGTTCGCCGACGCCCTCGAGCTGCTGCCCACCACGCTGCGGCGGGGCAACACGACCTTCGTCAACCTGCGCTCGACCCTGGGCGACCTCGACGTCCTGGTCAACGCGACCAAGCCGGTCGCTCCGCGCCTGGCGCCGTTCTTCCGCGAGCTGCGCCCGCTGGTCGCGGCGGCGCGGCCGACGATCGCCGACCTGCGCCGGCTCGTCCGCCAGCGCGGCCCCGACAACGACGCCGTCGAGCTGCTGCGCAAGACGCCGCGGCTGAGCGCGATCACCGGGCCGTTCGGGCGCAACGCCATCCAGACGCTGCGCCAGGCCCAGCCGGTCGTCGAGTTCATCCGCCCCTACGCGCCCGAGCTGGTGGGCTGGTTCCGCGACTTCGGCCAGAGCGCCTCGCCCTACGACGCCAACGGGCACTACGCGCGGATCGCGCCGCTGTTCAACGCCTTCCAGTACACCGACAACCCGGCCGCGCTGACCCCGCGCGACCCGTCCCAGCGGATGGACGGCACCGGGATCCCCAACTACTTCTTCGCCGCGCCGCGCCGTTGCCCCGGCTCGGCGTCCCAGCCGCCCGCCGACGGCAGCGCGCCCTGGCGCGACAGCAGCGGCACCCTGGACTGCGACCCCGCGGTGGTCCCGCCCGGCCCGTGAGGCGCGTCGCCGTCATCGTCGTCGTCCTCAGCGCGTTGACCGTCGCGCTGCTCGGCACGGGCGCCGGCGACGAGAAGCGCAGCTACAAGGTCCGCGCGATCTTCGACAATGCCGTGTCGACGATCCCCGGCGAGGACGTCAAGATCGCCGGCGTCAACGTGGGCAAGATCACCGCGCTCGACGTGACCCGCGACAAGAAGGCCGCGATCACGCTGGAGATCACCGAGCCGGGCTTCCAGGACTTCCGCCGCGACGCCACGTGCACGATCCGTCCGCAGTCGCTGATCGGCGAGAAGTTCGTCGAGTGCACGCCGACCCAGCCGCGGGCGGTGGGCCAGCCGCTGCCGCCTCCGCTGCCCAAGATCGAGAGCGGCGACGGCAAGGGCGAGCACCTGCTGCCGGTCTCCCAGACGTCCACCCCGGTGGACATCGACCTCATCAACAACATCATGCGCCGGCCCTACGCCGAGCGGCTGTCGATCATCCTGGGCGAGCTGGGCACCGCGGTGGCGGGCCGGGGCCAGGACCTCAACGAGACGATCCGCCGGGCCAACCCGGCGCTGCGCGAGACCGACCGCGTCCTGAAGCTCCTGGCCGACCAGAACCGGGTGCTGGCCGACCTGGCCCGCAACTCCGACACCGTGCTCGCCCCGCTGGCGCGCGAGCGCGAGGCCGTGGCCGACTCGTTCGCCCAGTCCGCCGCGGTCGCCCGGGCCACGGCCGAGCGCGGGGAGGACCTCGAGGCCAACTTCGAGCGGCTGCCCACGTTCCTGCGCGAGCTGCGCCCGACGATGGTCCGCCTCGGCGCGCTGTCCGACCAGGCGACGCCGGTGCTCGCCGACCTCGGCGCCCAGGCGCCGGCCATCAACCGCCTGGTCCGCCAGCTCGGGCCGTTCGCCGACGCGGCCCGCCCGGCCCTGCGCACGCTGGGCGAGGCGGCGGAGATCGGCGGCCCGGCCCTGACGCGGTCGCGCCCGACCAT
>DATLOP010000219.1:0-5079 GCA_035536255.1 Solirubrobacteraceae bacterium | reverse complement strand
GACCGCGTCCCAGAACTCCGCCTGGCCGGCCAGGGCGATCCCGGCGCCCACGCACGCCACGACGACGATCAGCGACACCAGCGGGCCGGCCGCGGCGATCTTGAACTCCGTCCCGGGGGAGTCGGCGTCGCGCTCCATCTTGGCCACGCCGCCGAAGAACCACAGGTCGATGCCCGTGGTCTCGATCCCCAGCCGCCGGGCGGTCAGCGCGTGGCCGAACTCGTGGGCCAGCAGCGAGCCGAAGAACAGCAGCGCGCTGGCCACCGCGGTCAGGTAGGCGACGGTGTCCGAGGAGTCCAGCGTGTCGCGGAACGACCCCGACAGGACGAAGATGAAGAAGAACAGGACGAGGAACCAGCTCGTCGTAACGCCGATCCGGATCCCGAAGACCCGGGCCAGCTGGATCGATCCGCCGCCGCCGAACATGGCCCAATCCTCGCAGGTGGCGCGGTGGGCCAGGAAGCGAGCTCAGGCCGCCCGCACCGTGCCCGTGGCATGGAGCGAGTTGGCCATGGCGCTACGCGAGCGCCACCGAGTGGCGCGCGACGATGCCCGCGAGGTCAACCCCGTGGGGCAGGGTCCCGAAGGCCAGGCCGGCGTCGCCCTCCAGGCGCGAGGCGACGAAGGCGTCGGCCACGGCGGGCGGCGCGTAGCGCACGAGCAGCGAGCCCTGCAGCGCCTTGGCCATGCGCTCGACGATGCGCCGCGCCCGCGCCTCCATGCCCTCGGCGTCGGAGAACTCGGCGCGCGTGGCGGCCACGTAGGCGTCCAGGCGCGCGTCGGCGCCGGCCGCCTCGTCCACCTCGGCGAAGAACGCCTCGAACGTCTCGGGAGACTTGGCCAGGGCGCGCAGCACGTCCAGGCACTGGACGTTGCCCGAGCCCTCCCAGATCGAGAGCAGCGGCCTCTCGCGGTACAGGCGGGGGAGGCCGGACTCCTCGACGTAGCCGTTGCCGCCCAGGCACTCGAGCGCCTCGCCGGCCACGACCGGGGAACGCTTGCACACCCAGTACTTGGAGACCGCGGTGGCGATGCGCTTGAACAGCTCCTGGGAGGGATCGTCGAAGGCCCGGGCCAGGCGCATCGCGGTGACCGTCGCGGCCTCGGACTCCACGCACAGGTCGGCCAGCACGTTGAGCATCAGCGGCTGCTCGGACAGGCGCTTGCCGAACACGCTGCGGTGCGCCGCGTGCCAGGTCGCCTGCTCGACGGCCTCGCGCATGCCCGTGGTGCTGCCCAGCACGCAGTCCAGGCGGGTGTGGTTGACCATGTCGATGATCGCGGAGACGCCGCGGCCCTCCTCGCCGACCATCCGGCCCCACGTGTCCCGCAGCTCGACCTCGCTGGACGCGTTGGAGCGGTTGCCCAGCTTGTCCTTGAGGCGCTGGAGGCGGAAGACGTTGCGGGCGCCGTCGGGCGTGAAGCGCGGGACGAGGAAGCACGAGAGCCCGCCCTCGGTCTGGGCGAGCATGAGGAAGACGTCGCACATCGGGGCCGAGCAGAACCACTTGTGGCCGGTCAGCTCGTACTCCGCGCCGGGGCCGCCGCCGTTCAGCGGTCGCGCGGTCGTCGTGTTGGCGCGCACGTCGGTGCCGCCCTGCTTCTCCGTCATGCCCATGCCGGCCAGCGCGCCGGCCTTCTGCTCGGCCGGGACGAAGCGGCGGTCGTAGACGTCGGAGGTCAGGCGCGGCTCCCACTCCGCGGCCAGCTCGGGCTGCTTGCGCAGCGCCGGGACGATCGCGTGGGTCATCGACATCGGGCAGCCCACGCCGGCCTCGGGGCACAGCAGCATCAGCGCGGCGCGGGCGACCTGCCCGCCCGGCTCGGGGTGGCGCCAGCCGAAGGACGGGACCTCGCTCTCCACCGCCAGGGCCATCAGCTCGTGCCAGGCGGGGTGGAACTCGACCTCGTCGATGCGGTTGCCGAAGCGGTCGTGCGTGCGCAGCTTGGGCGGGTGCTCGTTGGCCAGCCGGGCCAGCTCGCGCACCTCCTCGGTGCCGTCGCGCGCGCCCAGCGCCGCCACCGGCTCGCGCGCCCAGCCGCCGCCCTCGCGCTCCAGCGCCTCCACGAGCGGACGGTTGGCCTCGAACACGTTGTGGCCGGTGAGCGGCGGGGCCTGGTTGAAGACCTCGTGGGTGTCGGCGCCGGGCGGGCGCTCGATCGTCACCATGCGCAGAGGCTACCTCCTCTCATCTCCGCCCACGGGCCGTCCGCCGCCGGTTAGGCTCGCCCTGCGATGAAGCTGCCGCCGCTGCTGTCGTCCCGTTCGCCGGCCGAGCAGATCGTCGTCGCCAACGTCGTGCCGTGCGTCTTCGGCGCGATCACCGGCATCGCCCTGGGCCTGCACGAGATCGCCTATCTGCTGCTCGCCGGCCCGATCGGGATCCTCGGCGGCTACTTCGCCGGCCTGGAGCACCGCAGCGGCCCGGAGGGCGCGGCCCGCGGCGCGCTGGGCGGGGTGCAGTTCGGCGCAATGATCCTCGGCGTGCACGAGCTGTCGGGGATGGACGCCGAGGCCCACCTGCCGCACCCGGCGATCCTGCTCGTGGTCCTGACCACCGGGATCGGGGCCGTCCTGGGCTTCTTCGGCGGCCTGACCCGCGAGCGCCGGATGCGCAAGGAGGTGGCGGCGGCCGGGAACCACTAGCTTTCGCCGCCGCATGGCGAAGATCAAGGTCGAGAACCCGATCGTCGAGCTCGACGGCGACGAGATGACGCGCATCATCTGGGCGTTCATCAAGGAGCGGCTGATCCTCCCGTACCTCGACGTCGACCTGAAGTACTTCGACCTGGGGATCGAGAGCCGCGACGCCACCGGGGACCAGATCACGGTCGACGCGGCGAACGCGATCAAGGAGCACGGCGTCGGCGTCAAGTGCGCCACGATCACGCCGGACGAGGCGCGCGTCGAGGAGTTCGGCCTCAAGGAGATGTACCGCTCGCCCAACGGCACGATCCGCAACATCCTCGGCGGCGTGATCTTCCGCGAGCCGATCGTCATCTCCAACATCCCCCGGCTCGTCCCCGGCTGGACCAAGCCGATCATCATCGGCCGCCACGCCTTCGGCGACCAGTACCGGGCCGAGGACGTCGTCATCCCCGGCGAGGGCAAGCTGATGCTCTCGTGGACGCCCAAGGACGGCGGCGAGCCGATCGAGATCGACGTCTTCGACTTCCCCGGCGGCGGCGTCGCGATGGCGATGTACAACCTCGACGACTCGATCCGCGACTTCGCCCGCGCGTCGTTCCGGTACGGACTGGACCGTGGCTTCCCGGTCTACATGTCAACCAAGAACACGATCCTCAAGCGCTACGACGGGCGCTTCAAGGACCTCTTCCAGGAGGTCTTCGACGCGGAATTCGCCACCGATTTCGAGACCGCCGGCCTGACCTACGAGCACCGCCTGATCGACGACATGGTGGCCGCGGCGATGAAGTGGGAGGGGGGCTACGTGTGGGCGTGCAAGAACTACGACGGCGACGTCCAGTCCGACACCGTGGCCCAGGGGTTCGGCTCGCTGGGCCTGATGACGTCGGTGCTCATGACGCCCGACGGCAAGACCGTCGAAGCCGAGGCGGCGCACGGCACCGTCACCCGCCACTACCGCCAGCACCAGCAGGGCAAGCCGACCTCGACCAACCCGATCGCCTCGATCTTCGCCTGGACGCGCGCCCTGGCGGCGCGCGGGCGCATGGACGAGACGCCCGCGGTCACCGAGTTCGCCACCACGCTGGAGCGCGTGTGCGTGGAGACGGTGGAGAGCGGGAAGATGACCAAGGACCTCGCGCTGCTGGTCGGGCCGGAGCAGAAGTTCCAGACCACCGAGGAGTTCCTCGGATCCGTGGACGACAACCTGAGGAGAGCCACTTCGTGACACCCGTCAACGTGACCGTCACCGGCGCCGCCGGCCAGATCGGCTACGCCCTGCTGTTCCGCATCGCCGCCGGCGAGATGCTGGGACGCGACACCCCGGTCCACCTTCACCTGCTGGAGATCCCCGACGCGGTGAAGGCGGCCGAGGGCACGGCGATGGAGCTGGACGACTGCGCGTTCCCCCTGCTGGCCGGGATCGACATCCACGACGATCCGGTGAAGGCGTTCGACGGCGCCAACGTCGCGCTGCTGGTGGGGGCGCGGCCGCGGTCCAAGGGCATGGAGCGCTCCGACCTGCTGGAGGCCAACGGCGGCATCTTCAAGCCGCAGGGCGCGGCCATCAACGACGGCGCGGCGGACGACGTGAAGGTGCTGGTGGTGGGCAATCCCGCCAACACGAACGCGCTGATCGCCATGTCGCACGCACCCGACGTGCCGCGTGAGCGGTTCACCGCGATGGTACGTTTGGACCACAACCGCGCGCTGGCCCAGCTCGCCCGCAAGCTCGGCGTCACGGTGAGCGACATCGACCACATGACGGTGTGGGGCAACCACTCGCCGACGATGTACCCCGACCTGGTCAACGCGCGGGTGAAGGGCGAGCGCGCGTGGGACGCGGTGGGCGACGAGACGTGGATCGCCGAGGAGTTCATCCCCGTCGTGGGCAAGCGCGGCGCCGCCATCATCGAGGCGCGCGGCGCGTCGAGCGCGGCGTCGGCGGCGAACGCCGCGATCGACCACGTCCGCGACTGGGCCCTCGGAACGCCGGACGAGGGCTGGGTGTCGATGGCCGTCCCCTCGGACGGGTCCTACGGCGTCGAGGAAGGGCTGATCTCCGGGTTCCCCTGCCGGTGCGCGAATGGAGAATGGGAGATCGTCGAGGGGTTGGAGGTCGACGACTTCTCCCGTCAGCGCATCGACGCGACCGTCGACGAGCTGCGCACCGAGCGTGACACGGTCAGATCGCTCGGATTGGTGTGAAAACCTTGAGCTCTAACCGGCGCCGTGCCAGCCGCTGCCCTTCTTGCGCACCTTGCCGTCCTTCTGCAGCTGCGGCATCACGCGGTAGAGGTAATTCGGCTTGATGTTCATCTTCTTGGCCAGGTCGCCGATGCTGATGCCGGGGTTCTCCCTCACCAGCTTCTCGGCCTGCAGCGCGCGGGTGCCGCTGCCGCGGGGCCGTCCGCGCCGCCGGCCGGTGCTGC
>DATLOP010000218.1:0-3782 GCA_035536255.1 Solirubrobacteraceae bacterium | reverse complement strand
CACGGCGACGAGATCGACCACCGCCGGATTCCCTAGCCAAGACCGACACTTAGCCGCGCTATCCGCGGTCAACTGTCGCCGGTGCGGACCGGCGCCCCCTCGATCCTCAGCGGGCGCCGGGGACGGGCACGCCGACGGAGCGCCAGGCGCCGTCGGCGCGGAGCTCCAGGCGGAACGTCGCGCGCGGATCCGCGGCGATGACGAAGCCGAAGATCCCCTCCTCGGTGGTCGTTTCGCCGCGAAGCACGCGTCCGTCGGCGGTGACGCGGACGCGTCGCGCGCCCCGGCCCGGCCGCACCCGGCCCCACACCCGCACGCGGCCCGGCCCGGCGCGCCGGACCGCGAGCGGGTGGGCGAAGGCGCTCATGGCCGGCTTGTCGGTGCCGTCGGGCAGCTCGAGCCCGGACTGGAAGTCCCCCCAGCGCTCGCGGGCGCTGGGCCCGTCGCGCTCGGGGAGGTCGCGGAACAGGAACTGGGAGAAGGAGCGCACGCGCGGGTCGCCGAGCGCGATCGCCTCGGCCTCGGGCAGCCAGCGGGCCTGGTCGGCGGGCGTGACGGGCTGGGTCGGGTCCGGCGGGTCGGTCTCGTAGCCGAACTCGTTGACCCACAGGCCGAGGCGCTCCTCGGTGCGCCCGGCGGCGTGCAGGCGGTCGAGCAGGTCGGCCAGGCGCCCCTGGTCGACCAGGACCGCGGTGTCGGGCTCGGGCTCGCCGGCGTCCGGGGGCCGGCGCGGGGAGTACGGGTGATGGGCCCAGCCGTCGCCCGGGAGCGGGCGGAACCGCGAGCAGTCGCCGTCGCGGACCGGGCGCAGCGCCTCGTCGACGCACGCCAGCTCGCGCAGGAAGCGCAGCGGCGGGACCTGGTCGGTGCGCGCCCGCGGCGCGCTGGTCCCCAGGGCGGCGGTGTTCCCGATCAGCACCAGCGCCTCCGGCGCCCACCGGCGAATGCGCGGGACCGCGCCGCGCACCATCGCCCGGTAGGCGTCCGCCGAAGCGACCTCCCACCGCCCGCGAGCGGGGTCGCCGGGAGCGGCTCCGCCGCCGGGAGCGGCTCCGCCGGAGGGAGCCGGTTCGCTGCCGGAGGGAGCCGGTTCGCCGCCGGCGGGCGCGGGTCGGCGCCACTGGGGGCGCAGGAAGACCTGGTAGTTGGGCTCGTTCCAGATCGCGTAGGCGACGGCGCGGTCGCCGTAGCGGCGCGCGACCGCCTCGGCGAAGTCGGCGAACGCGTCCGGGTCGATGCCGTCGCGCTGGCGGTCGGACTCCGGCGACGGGCGGGCGGTCGCCCAGCGGGGCGCCCAGAAGGCGACGTCCAGCGCCACCTCCAGGCCCGCGGCGCGGGCCTCGCGCACCGCGCGGTCGAGCCGGTCCCACGCCCCCGGCGGGTAGGCGCCGGGGTCGGCGGCGTCGAAGTCCGGCCGGACCGGCGACCGCGCGTCCGGGGCGATGAACGACCAGTTGGCGGTCACGCGCAGCCAGTCGACCCCGAGTCCGCGCAGCGCCCGCACGGTTCGGCGCACCTCGGCCGTGGAGCGGTGCAGGACCTGGGCGTCGTCCTGCACGATCGTCGGCCGCGACGCCGTTGGATCGTCGGAGCGAGGCCACGCGAGCAGGGCGATCCCCCCGGCCGCGAGCAGGACGGCGGCGAGAACCGCGGCGCGCCGGGCGAGCATCGGCGCAGGGTAGCCGCGGCGCGGATCCCGGCCCCTTAAAGCACAAGGGGACGGATCTTCTTGTAGATCCGCCCCTTCGCGCTGATGGGGGTGTATATGCGGTTTGGCCCACGAACAGCTTCGGCTCCGATCCGGGTGCCCGTCATCCACCCCACGCACGATTCGGGGTCCAGCCCGCATCCTGCAAATGAACGTCATCAACCTGCGCGGGAGAGTCCCCGTGCTAGAAACCGCCGCGTGAGCAAGGCACGCGCCCGCACCGGCGTCGTCGTGGCCGACGACCATCCGCTGTACCGCCGGGCCGTCATCGACGCCATCAAGGCCCGCGCCGATCTCGAGTTCATCGCCGAGGCGGGCGACGGACGCACCGTGCTGGAGACGATCCGCACCGAGAAGCCCGACGTCGCGCTGCTCGACGTCCGGATGCCCGAGCTGGACGGCCTCGAGGTCCTCAACGCCGTGGTCCGCGACGGGCTGCCCACCCGCGTCGTCTTCCTCACCGCCCACGTGGACAGCGCCAGTGCCTACGAGGCCGTGGGCGCCGGGGCCGCGGGCTACCTGGCCAAGGAGGCCAGCGCCGAGACGATCTGCGACGCGATCGCCGCCGTCTCGCGCGGCGAGACGGTCCTCGCGCCCGAGGTCCAGGCCGGCATCGCGCGCGAGATCCGCCTGCGCAGCGGCGAGGAGCGTCCCGTGCTCACCGCCCGCGAGCGCGAGATCCTCGCGCTGACCGCCGACGGGCACTCGGCGCCCGAGATCGCCGAGCAGCTGACGCTGAGCCCGACGACCGTGCGCACGCACCTCCAGCACCTCTACGACAAGCTCGGCGTGTCCGACCGCGCCGCCGCCGTGGCCGAGGCGATGCGCCGCGGCCTGCTCGAGTAGGCCCGGCGCCGCCGCGCGTCAGCCCCCGGGGACGAAGAACTCCACCGTCGTCCCCTGGCCCGGCGCGCTCTCGACGCGCCACCACCCGCCGGCCGCCGTGGCGCGGTCGCGCATCGAGCCCAGCCCCAGGTGACCGGGCACGGGGGACACGGCCTCGACCTCGAACCCGACGCCGTCGTCGCGGACCGCGACGCGCACGCCGCCGTCCTGCGGCGTCCGCTCCACGTCGATGCGCCCATCCCCCGCGTGCTTGGCCGCGTTGTTGACCCCCTCGATGGCGATCCGGTAGATCAGCGCTCGCGACTCGGGGACGGGGTCGGCGTCCAGCTCGCTGCGCACCGACGTCTCGCGGTCCCACACGCGCCCGATCTCCGCCAGGTACTTCTCCAGCGCGGCCGCCAGCCCGATGGTCTCCAGCTCCGGCGGGGTCAGCTGGAAGATCATGTGGCGCAGCCGCGCGACCGCGGCGCGCGCCGACTCGCGCGCCTCGACCAGGCTGGCCCGCACGTCGTCGTCCTCGATCCGCGCCTCGAGCAGCTCCAGGCGCAGCATCAGCACGGCCAGCGCCTGGAGCGAGTCGTCGTGGATGTCCCCGGCGATCCGCTCGCGCTCCTGCTCCTCGACCGCCACCAACTCGGCCAGCAGGCGCTGGCGCTCACGCACCGAGTGCTCGATCTCGCCCTGGCGGGCCGCCGCGTCGCCGCGGACCGGGCGAGCGATCAGCAGGTTGGCCACCAGCAGCGCCGCGGGGACGGCCAGCAGCGCGATCAGCCCGAGGACGAGCAGGGTCCGGTGCAGCGTGCGGTCGGCCGGGGCGGCGATCTCCGACCGCGACAGGCCCGCCGCCACCACCAGCGCCTCGCGGCCCTCGCCGATGCGGTCGAAGCCGTAGATCCGCCGCACGCCGTCGAGGCCGTTCAGCTCGGCATCGCCGACCTCCCGGCGCGCCGCCTGGCCGACCGGCGTCGCGCCGACCCGGCGGCCGAGGAGCCCGGGCAATGCCGGGTGGCGCGCCAGCACCACGCTCCCCGGCCCGAGGAGCACGATCGAGGCGCGGCGGGGGAAGTCGGTCGAGGCCGCCGGGCGGTCGAACACGCGCAGGTCGACCGCCGTGGCGATCGCGCCGGCGAACCGTCCGCCCGGCCCGGTCCGCCGGACGGCCACGACCAGCGACGGGCGCGCCGAGACGGCGCGCGCGAAGTCCGACGCGATCGCGCCGCGCCGGCCG
>DATLOP010000217.1:0-15354 GCA_035536255.1 Solirubrobacteraceae bacterium | reverse complement strand
GGCCCGGACCTGGATCGTGGGCGCCCGGCCCGGCGCGGCGACGGCGCGGATCGCCGCGCGGTTCGGCGCGCGGCCGGTCGTGGCGTCCGAGGGGATCTACGTGGTGGACAAGCGCCGGGCCCGCGTGTTCGCCGCCCACCTGGGCGACCGCCTGACCATGGCCGAGCCGGACGCGCTCGGCGCCAAGCGCGCGATGCCGACCGACCCGCTCACGCCCGCCCAGTGGTGGTATCCGGCGGTCGTCGACCCCAACCTGACACCGCCGCCCGTCACCCCGCAGAGCCCCAGCCTCGGCATCATCGAGGAGGAGATCCAGCGCGACCATCCCGACATGCAGGGCGTCGTGTCCACCGGCAACGGCGTCCCGCCCGACGCTCACGGGACCCAGGTGGCGGGCGCCGCGGGCGCTCCGGACAACGAGATCGGGATCGTGGGGATCTGGCCCGGGATGCGCATCGACATGCCGGTGTACCGCGGCGTGGCGTGCAGCACGATCACGGCCAGCCTGAACCGCGCCGTGGCGCGGGGCGCCTCGGTCGTGAACATGAGCTACGGCTTCCCGCGCACCACCTGCTTCGCCCACTTCGTCGCCACCCAGCGCGCGTTCGCCCGCGGCGTCGTCCTGATCGCGGCCGGCGGCAACGAGTTCGACGAGGGCAACCCGCTCCAGCGCCCGGCCGTCGATCCGCACGTCGTGACGGTGGCCGCGCTCAAGCAGGACCTGTCGTCCTCGGACTTCTCCAACGAGAACGCCTGGATCGACATCTCGGCGCCCGGCACCGACGTCCTGCTGCCCACCCCGCCCCAGTTCGACGAGGACGGCACGCGCGACGGCTACCAGGCGGTCGACGGCACCAGCTTCGCCGCGCCGATCGTCGCCGCCGTCGCCACCTGGCTGCGCGCCGCCGGCCCGGCCCTGCGCGCCGGGCAGGTCAACCGGATCCTGCAGGACTCGGCCGTGGACCTGGGCCGCCGCGGCTGGGACCAGCGCTTCGGGTACGGCAAGGCCGACATGGCGCGCGCGCTCGCGGCGCTGCAGACGCGTGTCCCCGCGGTCGATCCCCTCGAGCCCAACGACGACGCGGAGTGGGTCAACGGCCGGCGCTTGGGACGCGCCGACCCCCCGATCTTCGGCCGCGCCAGCCGCCTGATCGCGCTCGACGCGGCTCTGGAGCGCTTCGAGGACCCGTTCGACGTGTACCGCGCCGTGCTGCCGCCCCGGTCCACCGTGCGCTTCACGCTGGTCGTCCGCGCCGGCGATCCCGACCTCGACCTCTACAGCGGCGGGACGCGGACCGTGACCGGTGCCCGCGGCCTGCTCGGCAGCTCGACCCGCGGCGGGCGCGCCACCGACGTCGTCACGCTGCGCAACAACAGCCGCTCCGCCCGGACCGTGCTCGTGAACCCGTACACGGGCGGCCGCGCCCCGCGCCGCGCGAGCTACCGGCTGCTCGTCCGCCGGATCGCCTAGCCGGGCGCGTGGCGCGCTACGTCGACGGCTTCGTCCTTCCCGTCCCCAAGGGGAAGGTCGACGAGTACCGCAAGATCGCCCGCCTGGCCGGCAAGGTGTGGCGCGAGCACGGCGCGCTCCAGTACGTCGAGTGCGTCGCCGAGGACGTCTCGCGGGGGAAGCTGACCTCGTTCCCCCGCTCGGTCGACGCCAAGCGCGGCGAGACCGTCGTCTTCGCCTGGATCGTCTACCGCTCGCGCGCGCACCGCGACAAGGTCAACGAGAAGGTCATGGCCGACCCGCGGATGTCCGGCATGGACCCCGAGGACATGCCGGTGGACATGAAGCGCCTGATCCACGGCGGGTTCGAGGTGATCGTGGACGTCTGATCCGGGGGGAGGCGGAGCGTCCTGGCTGGCCATGAGCGGAAACTCGCTCACGACGGACCATCCGACGAGTGCGCCTAACCGCCTCCCGTCTTGAGAGCCTGCTGGCGATATGGGTACGTCCCCGACGCCGGTCACCATGTTCATGGACGAGTCCGGTCCCAACTACGACCCGCCTGAAGATCGCAGCGTCGTACTCGGGATTGTCCTCTGTGCGCCTACGGCCGCGACGGTGTTTCACGACCATCTCACCCGACTGGCACTGGATCTCGAGACGGTTTTTCCTCAGATCGTCGGCCAGGAATGGCAAGGCGCCTATCTAGGCAAGAGGATCACTCGAGCCCAGCGACGCCGGACGGCGAACGCTGGGAAGCCGCTCATGCCAGAGTCGGACCGAAGCGCCTGCTTTGCGCGCGTCTTGAGGGCGATTCCTAACGTTGCCCAAGTGCATGCGATGGCGCTCACATCGAGTTGGCATTCGACCACCCCCAAGGCATGGGGCAAGGATTACCGGCTCCGAGAGGCGACGATTTCTGCACTCGCCGCGCTCGAAGCCCACGGGCTCGTCATCACGGAGGCATACATCGATCATGGGCACGACCGCGGATATGCGTCTGCCTTCGAGCGCTACTCCCAAACCTTCGGTGGCGCCGTTCCCCGACTGCAGTTCCTACCGTCCGTGCAAGATCGACGTCTCCAAGTCGCAGACCTCGTAGCGCACGCAGCACGAGCCCACCGGTTTCCAAGAGGGCAGCACACCAAGGGACTTGGTACGTGGCTGGGCTCGGGATTGCTCGGGAATCGGTTGCTCACCCACGGCGGCAATCCCGACCACTACGTGACGCAGGCTTAAATGCCAAGGGCTCGTTCGTTAGAACGAGCCCCGGCGGCGACCCGACCTTCCCACGAGGGAGAGTCAGGCCACGCGACGCATTGTATCAGCTGTGTCCCGGCGCTCATGTGCATCCGCGCCTTCCATACGCGGCCGATGGCCTACCTCGATGCGCCTGGGGTGACTCGAACACCCACCGGCCTTACGGCCGACAAGGCCCTCAACCTTGCGCGTCTACCAATTCCGCCACAGGCGCTGGGGGCGGCCAGTATAGGCACGGGCGCGCGGGCGGCGGCCGGAACGCTTGTTTCCGTCCTCGCCCCCCGCTATCTTCCCGAACACATGTTCGTTTCGACGGCTCGAACCGGTGGCTAGAGGAGACCTTTCAATGGTGGATCTGGACCTCACGAAGCGCCAGCAGGAGATCTTCGACTTCATCAAGCGCTACTCGGCGAAGTACGGCTATCCGCCGACCGTCCGCGACATCGGGAAGGCCGTCGGTCTGGCCTCCTCCTCGACGGTGCACGCGCACCTCGCGAACCTGGAGAAGATCGGGCTTCTGCGCCGCGATCCGTCCAAGCCGCGCGCCATCGAGCTGTTCGACCGGGGCCTGGACAGCGTCAAGAGCCTCGTCAAGCCCAGCGGGCTGCCGCTCGTCGGCCACGTCGCGGCCGGCCAGCCGGTGCTGGCCGAGGAGAACATCGAGGACTACGTCGACGTCCCCGGCGTGGCCGGGGGCGAGGACGGCGAGTACATCCTGCGCGTCCGCGGCGACTCGATGAAGGACGCGGGCATCCTCGAGGGCGACTTCGTCGTCGTCCAGCCCCAGGACACCGCCCAGGACGGCGACGTCGTGGTCGCGCTGGTGGGGGAGGAGGCGACGGTCAAGCGCTTCTTCCGCGAGTCCGACCACATCCGCCTGCAGCCGGAGAACACGTCGATGGAGCCCATCCGCTCCAAGGAGGTCCGCGTCCTCGGGAGGGTCGTGGGCCTGCTCAGGAGGGTCTGATGACCACAGCCACCGCCCCCGCGCCCCTGTTCACGCTGCCCGGCGCCGACCCGGTCGAGCCGGTTGCGCCGGGTGTGCCGGCCGCCGAGCCCCGGTCCGCCCGGGTCCATCGGCTCGCCCACGGCCGGCTCACGCTCGACGAGCTCGTGTCCGGCGCCTGGGCCGCGATCGGCGCCGGCTTCCCCGCCGCGTGCCCGCTCTGCGAGGGCGCCCTGCGCTCCCGGCCGGGAACCGCCGGCCACGCCGCATGCTCTCGCTGCGGCTCGCAACTCGCGTAGGGTTCGCGCGCCCAGCGAAACCGAAAGAGGATCGATGACGCGACACCGCCTGCTCGTGCCCCTGCTCGCCGTCGGGGCGCTCGCCGCCGCCGGCTGCGGCGACAAGAAGCTCGACACCGGCAAGCTCGAGGGGAAGATCAAGGACGGGATCGAGAAGCAGACCGGCGTCAAGATCCGCTCCGTCGACTGCCCCGGCGACGTCAAGGTCAAGAAGGGCGACAAGTTCACGTGCCGGGCCACGACGACGACGAACCAGAGGGTCGTAGTGAACGTGACGCAGCAGGACGACGAGGGCAACGTCCGCTACCAGGTCGGGGGGTAACTGACGGCGTCTGGACCCGCCTGGCGGCGTCCTCGGGGGTGGGCCGTGCGGAGCACTGTCCCACCCCCGGCGTCCTTGCCAGCCGGCCCCAGCCGCTCGCCAGTGACCCCCCGACGGCCGTGTCGGCACCCCGGCTCCTCAGCACCCCGTCCTCGGCACCCCGACCTGTTTCGCCCGCTCTTTGGCGCCTGGCCGGTTCGGCGCTACTCTGGACGGGCGAGTCAAGCAGTCGCGGAGGTATCGCCTTCGAGGAAAGTCCGGACATCACAGGGCAGGGTGGTCGGTAACGCCGACCCGGGGAAACCCGCGGGAAAGTGCCACAGAAAACAGACCGCCTACGTCCGGGGACGCACGTGCCCCCGGGCCGGCAAGGTTGAAATGGTGCGGTAAGAGCGCACCGGTGTCGCGGTGACGCGGCGCGTCAAGGCAAACCCCACCCGATGCAAGGCCGCGCAGGACCGCCACGAGGTCGCCCGCCCAGGTCCAGGTAGGCCGCACAGATGGATGGCTGCTCACGACAGAATCCGGCTTACAGGCTCGCTAAGGAAAAGCCCCGCTCCGGCGGGGCTTTTCTACGTGCCGGGAAGCTAGGAACTCGTCACGATTGGCTGGGCCGAAGCGTTGGGGCGATCTCTTGGAATCGCTCGGCACGGGCGCCCGGCCAGGTGGCCGGCAGCGCTTCGCACCGCGGGCCGACGCTAGCAGCCGGCTCGGAGCCCTTCATTCGGCGCGGATGGGACCCCGTGACCATCGCCGGCCTCCGGCCCGGCTGACTGGCTACGTGAACCCGAGAGACTTCGTGCCGAACGTGATCCCAAACTCGTGCTCAACCGCCTCCGAGAACTCGTCGTCTCTGACCTCCCGCCAGATGATCGGTTGGAGGAAACGAGCCGGGTAGTAGAGGACACCAAGCCGGATGTGCGGGAAGTATGCGCCAATCGCGCCGATTCCCGGATCGTCGGGCGTCTTGACCGCGTAGCCAAAAGCTCCGTGAGCAGCCGTGCCCCAATCCGCGTCGACCCAGCCGTCCTCTGGACGAACTGTCTGCTCATGATCTGCGGCGAGGAAGGCTGACGACTCGTATCGGAATCCGTTGGACGTTGGGGCGACGCTAACGGGCAAGCCCTCTACGGTTTCAAACCGACCGTCGTCAATCACTTGGACGAACGCTGGAAACATCCGATTCCACTCGGCCAGTTCTGCGCGGCGCCGCGGCGCCAGGTGACGAACGGCTTGGTCGCTCGGAATGTCCCCTGACGTTTGTAATCGCCGCGCATACTCGGCGTACGCCAGACCGTCGCCGATCCAGGTGGCTGAGTGCCCTCGAGATATCCCTCGACCTTCGATCTGGATCAGTGCGCGCTCAGGCGCGAGGGTTGCCACCAGAAAGTCCGTAACCCCAGATGCTCGTCGACTCGCCCGCCAGAGCTCGTTGCAGACTTCATCGGTGTCAAAGCTTGCTCCCGGCGAGACGTTCAGGCCCAGTATCGCTTCGCGTGCCGTCATGACGCCTCCCGCAAAGGCGACGCAGAGCGCGGGATGCAAGATCACTGCCTTGAGAGCTCCACCTGTGTACGGGTTCGCAACGGTCGACGCCAACGTGAGCTTTGAGTCGGCGAGCAGACGAGGGCCGTCTGAGAAGAGTCTCCCGACGACGAGGGTCATATGCCATCAGCATCCCGCGCCCGCACGACGGATCCAAGACTGCATCGTCAGTGACGAGAGCCGGGCGGATCGCACGCTTCGGCATCGTTGTCCAAGCGTATGCTGCACATCACGGTTCAGGGAAGCCAGACTGACGGCTGATCTACAGGCGGATCGGCGAGCGGACTTACGTAGTCCTCTCGGTAGGCACGCACGACGAATTCGACAAGCTCGTCGCCCGAGGTCAGGATCAGGGCTCGCAGTATGAGGGGTGGCGGACTCGACTCTGATAACCCGAGACTTATCATGGGCGCGGCGATGACGACGAAACCCAAGCCGCGATCGAAGATCAAGAAGCCGGCGAAGCCCGTTGCGCACGAGGATCTGCTCCGCGCACAGGTTCGTGCGGACCCCGAGCTTGCCGAGGAGTGGGAGCGGCTCGCACTCGCGCGCCACGTCGCTGTCGAGCTGATCCGCTACCGCGCTGAGAATGGCCTCTCGCAGCGCGACCTTGCCGCAAGGCTCGGGGTGAGCCAGCCCCGCGTCGTCGAGCTTGAGTCGGGCGAGAAGAACCCCCAGTTCGAGACCCTCGCCCACCTCGTCGCCGTCACCGGGATCGAGTTCGCGCTCTCCTTCGCGCGGAGCGGCGAGGACCACAAGCTCGTCGGCAAGGCGGTCAAGGCCGGCGGCGCGCACGCATACCGCGGCGCGTCGGTGCTGGTCGCCTCGCGGTAAAACCTGCGCGACCGCCAGGACATGGTTTCGCCGACCCGACGTCGCGGCCACGCCTAGTGAGTAACCGCCGTCGGGCAGGCCCCGCCGCCGCTTCGTCTCCCAATGGCTCCGCCGCGGCTTCTCTATGCGGCAGCGCTTTGTCGGGCGTGCGCGTAGAGCGTCTCGGGCGCGATGTCGGCCTCGTCGGGCCACACGATCGTCCCGGCCTCGGAATCGGCGCGGAGCCGGCGGAAGTACGCCGGGTCGCGAAGCGGATCGAACACGCCGCCGAGATCCGCAAGGTACGCAAGGTCGACGTCGCCCCCGACGCCGTCCTCGAACCGGACGCGCACCACGTACCCGTCCAGCGGCTGGGCCTCGATGAGGAGAGGGGTGCTACGCATCGTCTGCATCTTAGATCTCACCGCAAGGGCTCGATCGGATGGCGGGCCTCGTCGTGGTACATCCAGATGGAGATCCCGTAGAAGGCGCAGATTCGGGGCATCGGGGGACCGCATAGGCCCGCCGTCCGTGTTCCTCGCCCCGGCCGGGCTGCGGGTCAGCCGCCCGCCTTCGCGCCCTCGAACGCCTCCACCAGCCCCTTCGCATCGGCCGCGGCGTTGGTCTCCAGCGTGAACGGGGTCCCGCGGACGGTCACGGTGACCGTCTTGCCGGCGGCCAGGCGCTTGACCTCGATCGAGTCGACGTCCGACAGCGGCGCGGAGCCGGCGAGCTCCTTGACCGCGCCGCCGATGCCGAGGCCGATCGGCGAGCCGATCTTGATCGACAGCAGGCGCGATCCCGTCACCGCCAGGGCCATCGGGCTGGCCAGGGCGAAGCCCGCCTCGGACGCCGCCTCGACATTGCCCTGCTGCTTGCGCTTCCCCAGGTTCGCGGCGACCGCGCCCGGACCGGCCGACCCGGCCATGGCCTGCGTCCAGCCGCGCGGGCGGGCGACGATCGCCGCCAGGACCTCCTCGCCGTCCTGCAGGAGACCCCGCGCGCCGTCCTTGATCTTGCGCTCGTAGCGTGACTTCATCGACCGACTCCCGCCTTAACGTACAGAGCCGGGCGATCCTGTCCCGAGCCGCGAAACTCCCGGCGCATCGAAAACCCCTAACCTGTCTCCCGGAACGGACGGCGAGGGGGAGGCATCTTGAACGGGCGCACACGGACGGCCAGGCGGGGACGAGCCCCGCGGATCGCGGCGGCCGCGGCGATGCTGGCCGTCACCATCGGCGTCGCGCCGGCGCTCTCCGCCGGCCGGGGCCAGGGCCCGACGGTCGGCGGCGCGCCTCCCGCCGGGACGGTCGACGAGGGCCCGTCCGTCCGCGTGAACTCGCCGATCGAGCTCAGGGACCTCCTGCTCCGGGAGCCTCCGTACCGCGGACGGATCCTCATCCCCGCGAACGCCCGGTGGACGATGACCACCGAGCTGCTCGACGTTCCCGTGCGCTCCGGCGTCAAGATCATCGGCGAGCGCGGCTACCTGGGCAGCCGGCCCCGCCTGAGATGGACCTCCAAGCTCGCCGGGTCGATCTTCGTCGTCACCGGCACCGACGTGCGCATCGAGGGCCTGCACATGGTTGGGCCCAAGCCGACGCGCGACCACGCCAAGCGCGAGGACTTCTTCAACGCCATCCACGTGAAGAAGAACGCGGCGGACCCGCCGCGCGTGGTCATCGCCGACAACGAGATCGAGCAGTGGAGCGGCGGCGCCGTGCTGATCGGCGGCGACTACTACGAGACGACGCCGGACAAGTGGGACCCCGCCCGGCCCTACCTCGGCCGGCGGCACATCGGCCTCGTGCGCGTCGAGCGCAACTACCTCCACGACAACGCCATGGACGGCGCCGGCTACGGCGTCAAGGTGACCGGCGGGGGCTGGGCCACGATCGAGGGCAACGTGTTCGACACCAACCGCCACGCCGTCGAGGGTCTCGGCTACGCGTACAGCGGCTACGCCGCGCGCTTCAACTACGTCCTCCAGGGCGGCGTCAAGCAGGATTCCTATTGGAACCAGCACTTCGACATGCACGGGACCGCCAGCGGCGGGTACGGCGGCTACGCCGGGGAGCACGTCGAGATCTCCTACAACACGATCCGCGGCGAGCAGGGCTACAGGTGCTTTGGCGGGTGCCTCAAGGCCCGGCCCGCCTTCATGCTGCGCGGCCGGCCCGCCCAGGACGCGCTCTTCTTCGGCAACGTCGCGGTGCACGACGACCTCGACGAGGCGGTCTCGCTCAAGATGGAGCGCAACGACACCGGGATCGGCGAGAGCCACAGCCGCCACAACTTCCGTGCCGGCGGCAACCGCTTCGACGTCGACTACTCGACCGAGATCGCCGCGGGCGACTTCGACGCCGACGGTCGCAGCGACGTCTTCGTCGCCAACGGCACGGCCTGGTTCTTCTCGCGCGCCGGGATCCGTCCCTGGGAGTACCTGCGCGCGTCGAACAAGCGCACCGGCGAGCTCGCCTTCGCCGACATCGACAACGACCGCGCGACCGACGTGCTCTACCGCGCCCCCGACGGTGCGCTCGGCTACATCAAGGGCGGCCGCGGCGACCTGCTGCCGCTGACGTCCCTCCCCGTGCCGATCAAGGACGTGCGCTCCGGCGACTTCGACGGTGACGGCCTGACCGACCTCTTCTACACCCGCAACGACCAGTGGAACGTCTGGTACGGCCGCACCCGCGCCTGGACGGAGACCAACACGTCGAGCAAGCGCATCTCCCAGCTGCTCTTCGGCCAGTTCGACATCGGGGCCACCACCGACGTCGCGGCCGTCCTGAACAACGGCTGGTCGATCTCGCGCTCGTCGACGCAGCCCTGGGCCCGGATCAACGGCCGGCTCACGAGCTCGTTCGACGACGCCGTGGCGGCCGACTTCGACGGCGACGGCCGGACCGACATCGCCGTCGGGGACGGACAGAAGTGGCGGCTGAGCCGCAACGGCAGCTCCCCGCTGACCGTCATGCGCGACGGCTCGCCCCTGGCGCCCTACCCGGCGCTCAAGCGGCTGCTCGTCGGCCGCTTCGACGGCGGCGCGCGGAGCAAGGTGATCGCGTGGAGACTCGAGCGCCGCGGCGCGCGCATCGTGTTCGGCGAGCGGCTAGCCACATGGAGCGGGCCGGGCACGGGCAACGCGCTCGCCACGCGCTCCGACCAGGACATGCGCTAGCGGCGCAGCTAGGCGGTGACCGACGCCTCGGCGGGGACGACCTCGAGGAACTTCGCGGTGTCCAGGAACTGGCGGAAGCGGGCGAGCTTCCCGTCGCGCATGTCCCACACGTGGACGGCCGGCTCGTCGAGCTCCCGGCCGGTCGCCTTGCCCGTGCCGCGGTAGCGGCAGATGACGACGACCAGGTCCCCGGAGGCGACGATCTCCTCGGGGGTCACGGAGAAGTCCTCGATGTCCTGCACGATCGGGCCGAAGATCTGCTCCGCCACCTCCTGCGGCCCGGGCTGGCGGCAGGTGTAGGGCATGCTCTCGGCCTCGTTCCACTCGACGTCCTCGGTCATCGCGCCGAGCACCGCCTCCACGTCGCCGCGCCCGAAGGCGGCGTAAGCGTCCTTCACGACCTGCACGTTGCGCTCTTCCATGTCCGCTCCGTCCTCGTGGCCTACCGTGGGGACGAACGTACCACCCACCGTTCCAGAACGGGGTTAATCGCGCACATCCTCGCGCTCGTCTACGACGGCAACGCCGCGCGCTTCGGGCGCCTGCCCGAGCCGCTGGACCCCGCCCCGCCCGAGTTCCTATAGTCGCGCCGTGCGCGACGTGCCGCCGCAGCGCCTGGCCGTCCCCCGGGACGCTCCGCGCCTCGCGGAGCTGATGCGCGCGTCGATCCTCGACCTGTTCCCCGCTTTCTACGACGAGCGCCAGACCGCGAGCGGGGCGCGCTACATCGCCGAGCTCGACCTCACCCTGGTCGAGGACGGCACGTACTTCGTGCACGAGGCCGGCGGCGAGGTCGTCGCGTGCGGCGGGTGGAGCCGGCGCGACAAGCTCTACACCGGGTCCGGCGAGGTCGCGGGCGACGCCCGCCTGCTCGACCCGCGCACCGAGCCCGCCCGGGTCCGCGCGATGTTCGTGCGCTCCGACTGGACCCGCCGCGGCCTGGGCCGCGCGATCCTCGACGCCTGCCGCGACGCCGCCCGCGCCGAGGGGTTCACGACGCTGTCGCTGATGGCCACCCTCCCCGGCGAGCCGCTCTACCGCGCCTACGGGTTCCGCGAGACCGACCGCGCCCCGATCTCCCTGCCCGACGGCGTCGAGCTGGAGTGCGTGGCGATGGAGCGCCCGGTCGACCCCGCCGGATTCACCTACTAGGGCCCGAGCCCGATCAGCTGCTCGAACGTCCCGCGGTCGAAGAAGGGCAGCGGCGGCGGCTGGGCGCCGGCCAGGCCCTGGAAGTCGAACATCCGGCGCGGCTCGCGCCAGCGGCCGGGATCCGCGCTCCCGAACCGCCGGGCCAGGACCTCGAACGCCCGCTCGGCGGCCAGCCGGTAGCCGGCGGTGTCCAGCGTCCGCAGGCCCGTGGACTCCAGGTGCGTGGCCTCGAAGTAGTGGTAGGGCGCGGCCATGTGGTAGCCGGGGTGCAGGAACTGCAGCGCTCCCTCGTTGGCCAGCCAGCCCGCCGCCGGGCCGACGCGGGCCCGCACCAGCCGCTCGGCCTCGGCGCGGAAGGCGTCCCACGTCGCGACGCCGGGGTGCACGGTTCCGTCCGAGGCGGTCCGGTGGTATGAGCCGTCCCACGCCAGCAGGGTGTTGAGGACCCGCGACGCGCGCCGGCCCAGCGGCGGGCGGGCGGCCACGAGGAGCCGCCGGTACGCCGGACGGCGCTGCTGCGCGACCGTCCCCACCCGGCGCACCACGTCCTGGAGCCCGGCGAACGAGGGCCGCCGCGCGAGCGCGCGCACCTCGGGCTCCAGCGCCGCGACGCGGAAGAAGAGCGCGTCCATGCGCTTGCGCGCGGTGCCGTCGCCCGACGTCCAGTCCGCCGACGGAACGTTGTTCCAGTTGGCCAGCCAGCCCTGGCGCGGGTTGATGACGGCCGGGATGGTGGCGGTCGAGCGCACGCCGCGCCACTCCGCCTCTCCGGTACCGGGGTAGGGGAGCCGCTCGTCCCAGGCTCGGGGGCGCAGCGGGTGCAGGCCGGGGTGCCAGAACCCGATGCTCCCCTGGCTGTCGGCGGCCATGATGTTCTCGTTCCACGTCATCAGCCGCACCGCCGCGTCGACCTCGCGGATGTTGCGCGCGCGGCTCAGCGCGTCCAGGCCGCCCAGCGTGTCGAGCTCGCGCATCCAGCTCGCGTGCCGGCGCGCGTAGGCGACGTTGCCCGCGCGCGCCTCGACCGGGCCGTGGTGGGTGCGGCAGACGCGCACCGTCTCGGACCCCGACTCCGGGGCGGGCGGGACGCGCCCGCCGGCCAGCCCGACCAGCGTCGAGGGCGGGCTGCGGTAGGCGATCGTCTCGTTGCGGCAGTCCATCTTGCGCACCGCGCCGCGGAACCGGTAGGACTCGGGTTCCCCGGGGACGGTGCGCTCCGCGTACAGGTCGTCCATGTCCGAGGCCCCGGTGGTGATGCCCCAGGCGATGCGCCCGTTGTGGCCGTTGCCGAGGACCGGGACGCCGGGCGCGGTCATCCCGCGCGCGTCGAAGCCCGGCGCGTGCAGCTCGAGCTCGACCACGCGCTCCGGCGCGGTGAAGCCCAGCTGCGGGCCGTTGTACAGCCACGCCCGCTTGCCCGCGCGGTCGCGCACCGCGAACATCCACGAGCCGCCGGGCCCGAGGATCCGCGTGGCCGGGGAGCGCGCGCGCAGGGCGCGCACGGAGGTCGGGTCGGCCGGCGCCCCGGCCGGGAAGGGCAGGCCGCGCGCGTAGGCGGCCGAGCGCGCGAGCGCCGCCCGCTCCTGGCGCAGCGTGCGCCCGGGCTGCGACGGGAACCGGCCCTCGCGCGCGGGGATCGTCGGCCGCGCGCCGGGCGTGCGCAGCGGGACCAGCGCCTGCAGGGCGCCGCCGCCGCCGAGCTGGAGGCCGCGCAGGTTGGCCAGCTCCAGGCTCGAGGGGTCGGCGTTGGTGGGGATCGTCCGGGCCAGGTACACGCCGATGGCCACCGAGTCGCGCACCGTCCACGGGTCGGGGACCGCGATCCCCACGGCGGCGAACTCGCCCGGCATGTCGTCCGGGTTCGCTTTGACGTGCTCGATCCAGTCGTTGACCCCGTCGCGGTAGCTCTCGAAGCGCTGGCGGAATTGCGCGGGCAGCGCGCCGAACATGCGGTCGAGCTCGGCGGCGGTGTAGAAGTTCCGGCGCACCACCTTGTCGTCGGGCACGCGCTCGCGCCCGGCGATCGAGGCCAGCGTGCCGGTCGTGGCCCGGCGGAACAGCTCCAGCTCGAACAGGCGGTCCTGCGCCATGGCGTAGCCGGCGCCGCGCCACATGAGCTGCTCGGTCGTGCCGGTCACCGCCGGGACGCCGAACGAGTCGCGCACGATCCGGATGCCGGCGCGCGGCGTCTCGACGCTTCCCGGCAGGTGGAACGTGGCCGGCTTCCAGCGGAAGTCGATGAAGGGCTGGGTCTGGTCGTAGAGGTGCGGCGACCCGGTCCCGTCGGCCAGCCCGGGCGCCGACACGAACCCGCTCTGGCCCGGCGGCAGGATGCTCACCGAGCGCACCACCCGCGCGCCGGCCGACGCGGGCAGCGCCAGGATCGCCGCGCACGCGAACAAGAGCAGTCCCCCTCTCACGCCGGGGAGACTAGCCCCGATTACCATTGGCCCGGTGCGCTTCGGGATCTTCTACGAGCACCAGCTCCCGCGCCCCTGGGAGGAAGGTGCCGAGCGCAAGCTGATCTCCGACGCGCTGGACCAGGTCGAGCTGGCCGACCGCCTGGGCTTTGACTACGTGTGGGAGGTCGAGCACCACTTCCTCGAGGAGTACTCGCACTCCTCGGCCTCCGAGGTCTTCCTGGCCGCCGCCTCCCAGCGCACCGAGCGGATCCGCCTCGGCTTCGGGATCGTGGCCATGCCGCCGGGCTACCAGCACCCCGCGCGCGTGGCCGAGAAGGTGGCGATGCTCGACCTCGTCTCCGGCGGGCGCTGCGAGTTCGGCTCGGGCGAGACGTCGTCGGGCGCCGAGCTCGAGGGCTTCGGCGTGGACCGCGACACCAAGCGCGCCCAGTGGGAGGAGGCGCTGGACGTCACCACGCGCATGTTCGTCGAGGAGCCGTTCGCCGGCTGGGACGGGCGCTTCGTGAAGATGCCGCCGCGCAACGTCGTCCCCAAGCCGGTCCAGAGGCCCCACCCGCCGCTGTGGGTCGCCTGCTCGCGGCGCGACACGATCAAGCTGGCGGCCGAGAAGGGGATGGGCGCCCTGTCGTTCTCCTTCGTGGAGCCCGAGGCGGCGAAGGAGTGGGTGGACGAGTACTACGAGATCCTCGGCTCCGAGCGCTGCGTGCCCGCGGGCTTCGAGGTCAATCCCAACTTCGCCGTCGTGCTGCCCATGCTCTGCCATCCCGACGAGGCGACGGCGATCGAGCGCGGCATCGACGGCGCCCACTTCTTCGGCTACTCGCTGGCCCACTACTACGTGTTCGGCGAGCACCATCCGGGGCGCACCGACATCTGGGAGCAGTTCCAGCGCAACCGCGGCGAGCGGGGGTTCGCGCGGGAGATCGTGACGCCCGAGCAGGCGCCGCTGGGCGTGAAGATCATGCAGGAGGGGATGGGCTCGCTGCGCGGCGCGATCGGGACGCCCGACCAGGTGCGCGACCTGTGCCGGCGCTACGAGGAGGCCGGGGTCGACCAGGTCATCTTCGTCTCGCAGGCCGGGAAGAACCGCCACGACCACATCTGCGAGTCCTTCGAGGTGTTCGCACAGGAGGTGATGCCGGAATTCGCCCAGCGCGCCCCGGAGCGCGAGTCGGCCAAGCGCGAGCGCCTCGCGCCCGCGCTGGAGGCCGCCCGGGCCCGGCGTCCCGGCCCGCGCACGGCCGATCCGGCCTACACGATCGCGCCGCTGGCCTCGGGCCCGGCGGCCCCCGGCGGGGCCGCGGCGGGGGCGGACGGCACCGGAGGCGGGAACGGCGGCGGGCTGGACCTCGGCGACATGGTGGCGCGGCTGGCGCAGCGCGGCGAAGCGGCGTTCGGCGCCTTCGTGCGGCGCTCGGACGACCGCACGCTGGAGCGCACGATCGGCTCGGACCCGGGCCTGCGCCTGGTCTTCGCCGGCATGACGCGGCGCTTTCGCCCCGACCGCGCCGGCGGCTTCGACGGCGACGTCCAGTACGAGCTGACCCCGAGCGCGGGCGCGCCGCGCAACTGGGTGGTCTCGATCGGCGCCGGCGGCGCCACGGCGCGCCCCGGGCGCGCGCCCGACCCCAAGGTGACGATCGCGATGGACGTGGCGGACTTCGCGCGGCTGATCTCGCGCGAGCTCGACCCCGGCCGTGCGCTGATGGACGGCCGCCTGCGCTTGGAGGGCGACGTGATGGTGGCGTCGCGGCTGGGCGAGATGTTCGGAGAGCCCGGGTACTGATGCCCGCGCGCATCCCCGCGTGGGTCGCGGCGCTGGCCGTCGCGCTCGGACTCGTACCAGTAGAGCACGTCGCGAGGGGCCTGGGGGTCGGCGCTCATGCCCCGGGAGAGGTCGGCGCCGGCGCAGAAGGAGGGGCCGCGTGCGGCGAGGATCAGGACGCGGACGGCCGGGTCG
>DATLOP010000216.1:0-10484 GCA_035536255.1 Solirubrobacteraceae bacterium | reverse complement strand
CGTGCGCAGCCGGCCGAGCCGGCTGCTTCGCCAAAAAACGGCTGCGATAGGCAGCCGGGTTGACGTTGAAGCGGCGCTGGAAGGCGCGGCGCATGGTCTCGACGGTCCCGAAGCCGCAGCGCCGGGCGATCTCCTCGACGGGCAGGGCGTCGCGCTCCAGCTCCTGGCGGGCGCGCTCGAGGCGCAGGTCGGCCACGTAGCGCGCCGGCGTGACGCCCAGCTCGCGGCGGAACGCGCGGGCGAAGTTGCGCGGGGACATGCAGGCGCGCTCGGCCAGGGCCTCGACCGAGAGGTCGCGGTCCAGGTGGTCGGGCAGCCAGGCCTGCAGCTCGCGCAGCGGCGCGCGCTCGGCGGGCGGGCGATCGAGCTGGGCGCTGAACTGGGCCTGGCCGCCCGGGCGCTGGAGGAACAGGACGAGCCAGCGCGCCACATCCAGGGCGGCGCCGGCGCCGGCGTCCTCCTCCACGAGCGCGAGCGCGAGGTCGATGCCCGCGGTCACACCGGCGCTCGTGGCGACGTCGCCGTCGCGGACGAAGATCGGCTTGGGGTCGACGTCGACGCTCGGGTGCCGGCGCTGGAGCTCGGCGCACGCCGCCCAGTGCGTGGTGGCGCGCCGGCCGTCCAGGCGCCCCGCGGCGGCGAGCAGGAAGGCGCCGTTGCAGACGGAGGCGAGGCGGCGGGGGCGGGCGTGGCGGAGTTGCTCGATGAGCGCTTCGTCCTGCAGCGCCTTGGCCACGCCCATGCCGCCGGCGACGATGAGCGTGTCCGGTTCTTCAACGACGGCATCGAGGGAGTCGTTCGGAACGAACTGGAAGCCGCTCGACGTGCGGACCGGCCGGCCGCCGGGGCTCGCGAGCGTCACCTCGTACGGGGCGTGCCCCAGCCGCGCGGCGGACGAGAAGACCTCGCTCGGTCCGGTCACATCCAGCGCCTGGACGTCGTCGAAGGCCACGATCACGATCCGCATGGCGCCATCATCGCCCGCGCCCCGCCTGGCCGCAAGGACACGCACCGGACAATTCCCGCCACCCGCCTCCCGCACGGCTGCGGTTAACCCCCTATGTCGGGGTCAAGTGCAACCGCTGCGCGGCAGGGGCGGGTTCGTGCGTGTCGAAGGCTGTTTCGTGGCCACCAAGACCCGCAAGACGACGGCTGCCCGCAAGACGAAGACGCGCGCCAAGCGCAAGGCGCCGGCGCCCAAGCGGCGCGTGGGCGCCGGCGTGTGGCTGCGCCTGCCGATGCTCGAGCAGCGCGAGCTCGACCTGATCGGGCTGTTCCTCGTGGCCGTCGGGATCTTCCTGGCCTGCGTGATGTACCTCGGCTGGGCCGGGGGGGAGGTGGGCGGCGCGATGACCGACGGCGTGCGCTACCTCGTGGGCACCGTGGGCTACGCGGTCCCAGTCGGGCTGGTGGCGGCCGGGTTCATCGTCGTGATGCGCCCGATGCTGCCCACCGGGCGCCCGTTCGGGACCGGGGCGGCGTGCCTGCTGGCCGGGTGCACGCTGGCCTACGCGGCCGGGACGCTGGGCTTCGGCCCCGAGGGCGCGCGGACCGACGTGTGGGAGCGCGCCTTCGTGCAGGACCGCGGCGGCCTCCTCGGCCAGGCGCTCTACACCGGCGTCGAGAGCGCGGCAAGCCAGCCCGGCGTCCACATCCTGTCCCTCTTCCTCCTCGTCGCCGCGGTTCTGCTCATCACCGGCGCCACGATCGCCGGCGTGATCCACGCCTCGCGGACGTCGCTTGCCGGCACCACGCGTGCGCTGCGCGAGACCACCGCCGGCCTGGGCGCGCTGCGGCGCCCCGGCGAGCCCGTCGCCCCGCCCCCCGAGTCCCTCCAGCCGCCCGAGCCCCCGTCCTCGGAGCTGGTCGTCCGGGCCACGCACGTCGAGGCGCCGCCGATCGACGGGCCGCCCGCCGTCCTGCCGGACCTGTTCGGCGCCGCGCCGCTCCCCGAGATCCCGGCCGCGGTCGAGGAGGCCACGGTGGCCGAGGAGCCGCCGATGGCCGACGACGAGGAGCAGCCCGGCGTGACCAAGGCTCAGCCGAGTCCCGAGCCGGCGGAGAGCCTCACCCCGCAGGGCCGCTACCGCGCCGCGGTGACCGAGGACCCCGACTTCGAGTGGAAGCTGCCCGACGCCGGCAAGCTCAAGCGCTCCACCGGCGAGGCGGCCAAGCCGGACACCACCGGCCAGGAGCAGGTGGCGGCGCAGCTCGTCGAGACGCTGGCCCACTTCCGCATCGAGGCCAAGGTCATCAACACGATCACGGGACCCCACATCACGCGCTACGAGATGCGCCTGGCCCCGGGCACGAAGGTCTCCAAGGTGGCCCAGCTCAAGGACGACATCGCCTACTCGCTGGCGGCCAGCGAGATCCGCATCCTGGCGCCGATCCCGGGCAAGCAGGCCGTGGGCGTGGAGGTCCCCAACAAGCGCCGGCGGATCGTCCACCTGGGCGACGTCTTCCAGGACCCGCCGGCCGACTGGTCGCCGCTCACGGTGTGGCTGGGCAAGGACGTGGCCGGCCGGGCCATCGGAGCCGACCTGACGAAGATGCCGCACCTGCTCGTGGCCGGCACGACCGGGGCCGGGAAGTCCGGCGCCATCAACGCGATGCTCTCGTCGGTCCTGCTGCGCGCCACCCCGCACGAGCTGCGCCTCGTCCTCGTCGACCCCAAGCAGGTCGAGCTCAACCACTACGACTCGATCCCGCACCTGCTGACGCCGGTCATCACCAGCCCGCGGATGGCCGCGACGGCGCTGCAGAACCTCGTCCGCGAGATGGAGTCGCGCTACGGGATGATGTCGCTGGCCCGCACGCGCTCGCTGACCGAGCTCAACCGGGCGAGGGCCAAGCGCGACGAGCCCGCTCTGCCGTACATCCTGTGCGTGATCGACGAGCTGGCCGACCTGATGATGGTCGCGCCCGCCGACGTCGAGGACTCGGTCATCCGCCTGGCCCAGAAGGCCCGCGCGGTGGGGATCCACCTCGTCCTGGCCACGCAGAGCCCGCGGGTGGACGTGATCACCGGGATGATCAAGGCCAACGTCCCGTCGCGCATCGCCTTCGCCGTCTCGTCGCAGACGGACTCGCGCGTGATCCTCGACCAGAACGGCGCCGAGGCGCTGCTGGGCGAGGGCGACATGCTGTTCGCCCCGGTCGGCTCCTCGCGCCTCCAGCGCATCCAGGGCGCGTACATCGACGAGGCCCAGATCGCGCGGCTCACCGACCACTGGCGCAAGCAGGGCGAGCCGGAGTTCCACGAGGAGCTGCTGGAGGAGGTCGAGGACGCGGGCGCCGACGCCCCGGCCGAGGAGTTCAGCCCCGACGAGGACCCGCTGCTCGACGAGGCGATCGCCCTGGTCGCGCAGATGGGGACGGCGTCGACGTCGATGCTCCAGCGCCGCCTGCGCCTGGGCTACACGCGGGCCGGGCGCCTGATCGACATGCTCGAGCGCCGCGGCGTGATCTCCGGCTACGAGGGCTCCAAGCCTCGCCAGGTGCTGATCGGCGAGGCCGACGTGCCGCGCATCGTCGCGGCGCTGCGCGAGCGATCCGAGACGGCCCCGGTGGGCGGACCGCCCGCGCCCGAGCCGCCCGACGCGGACCCGGACGACTAGCCTCCGGGCGATGCCCGGCCCCTACGCCCGCTGGCGCGCCAAGCGCGTGTGGCTGCGCGATCCCGCGCGGGCGCTGAGGCTGCTCGGGGACGGCGGCGGGGACGCGGAGGCGCTGTCGGTCCGCGCCTGGCTCGCCCTGACCTTCGAGCGCGACGAGGCGGGCGCCGAGCGCGCGGCGCGGGCCGCCCTGGCCGCCGGCGGCGACACCCGGCTGGCCTCCGCCGCGCTGGCCGAGGTGCTGCTGCGCCGGGACGCGCTGGACGCGGCGCTGGACGTCCTGGAGGCCGAGGCGCGGCGCCATCCCGAGATCCCCTGGTACGAGCTGACGATCGCCGACGCGCTGGCCGAGGCCGGCTTCCCCGACCGGGCGATCGCGCGCCTGGAGGCCGTCGCCGGCCGCGAGCCGCTGCGCCGGCACGCGCTGAAGCGCCTGTCCCAGTTGGCTCTGCGCGCGGGCGACCGCGAGGCGGCCCGGCGGTGGTTCGCCGAGCTGGTCGCCATCGCGCCGAACTACCTCGTGTACGCGTCGGACTACGTGTCCCTGGCCGAGCTGCAGCTCGAGGCGGGGGAGGAGGACGCCGCCCGGGCCACGCTGCGCAAGGGCGCGGGCATCTATCCGCGCAACGCCGCGCTGCGGGCGCTGCGCCGCGAGCGCTTCGGCGAGGAGGAGCCGCTGGGCGAGCCCAACGTCGCGCCGGTGTCCGAGGCGCGAATTGGGGCGGAGCGCATCCCCGTCCGCACGCCGATGATCACCTCGCGGACCGGACTGCTTCCGGTGGTCGACGAGGCCACGCGGGAGCTGCGCCGCCCGGACGACACGATCGCGATCGGCGAGAGCCCGAGCGCGGCCGGCCAGTCGCGCCTCGTCCCCCTGGAGCTGGTGTCGCCCGGTCCCCTGGCGCGGGTGCTGTCGCGCTTCGTGGGCTCGATCGGGCCGCTGCACTCCCCGGCGGGGATGCAGGGGGCGATCATGGAGGCCGGACGGGCGCGCGTGCTGGCGGGCACGGCGGCCGCGGTGGCCGGGAAGCTGGCGCGCCGGCGGGGCTGGTTCTACCGCGTGGCCGGACCGGGGACGGCGATGATCGACGACGTCGCCGCCGCGATGCCGCCCCACGACCACCACATCGTCTTCGGCCCGCGCGCCCCGCGCGAGCTCGCGACCGAGCTGGCCGGCGCGCTGGGCTGCGGCGTGGCGATCGTCGACGCCAACCACCTCACCGGAGCCTGGGTCGTCGGCGCGTCGCCGGGCGTGGACGAGGCGTGGGTCACCGCCGCCCTGATGGACAACCCGGCCGGCAACGAGGACGAGCAGACGCCCGTGGTGATCCTGCGCCCCCTGGGCGACCGGGCCGGCGCAACCGCCTAGAGCGCCGCCTTCGCCGCCTCCAGCACGCGGCGCATGTGGCCCGGGCCCAGGTGCTGGTGCACGGGTAGGGCGAGCAGGCCCGCGCGCACCGGCTCCAGCTCGGCGAAGCGCTCGCGGTCCAGGCGGGGGTGGGGGACGGGCCAGACCTCGAGCGGGCGCACCCCGCGGTCCAGCAGGCCGCGGATGGCGGCCGGGCGGTCCGCCGCCAGGACGGGGAAGTAGAGCGGGCACGTCCCGGGCGGCAGCGCGCGGTGGGCGGCGGGGGCGAGCTCGGCCAGCTCGGCCAGCAGCGTCTCGTAGTTGGCGCGCCGGCGCGCGCGGATCGCCTCGGGGTCGGCGCGGCGGACCAGCGCCGCGGTGAGGCGCGACGGCCGCCCGGCGGCGTTCTCCATGTCCTCGGGCTCCAGGCCCCATTCCCCACTCACGACGTCGGTCAGGTCGCCCTCGCGCGCCGCCTGGTCGCCGATGGAGGCCCGCCCGATGGCGCGCGCGGCCGCGCCGCGCACGGGGCCCGCCCGCGCGACGGCGGCGCGGAACAGGGCCAGCGACGCCGTCGAGCGCAGCATGGCCTTCGCGCCCGGGCGCCGCGCGACCTCGCGGGGCGCGCCGTCGCGCACGAGGACGGCGCCGCCGTCCGGCACCCCGAGCGACTTGCGCGGGCAGAACACCGCCGCCGCGCCGCGCGAGCCGAGCGGGCGGCCCGCGGGGTCGGCAGAGAACAGGGCGTGCGCGGCGTCCTCGAGGACCCGCGCCCCATTCGGCGCCGCGGGCGTCGGGAAGCCGAAGTTGGAGATCAGGTAGAGCGCGTCGGACTCGCCCGCGGCGCGGCGCATGTCCGCCTCGTCCACCCGCAGGTCGGCGTCCACGCGGTAGAAGTCGATCTCGCAGCCGCGCAGGTGGACCGCCTCGACCTCCGAGCCGCAGTGGTAGGCCGGCATGGCGACCCGCGAGCCCCGGCCCAGCCCCAGCGCCTCCAGGGCCAGCCACACCGCCCCGCGGCCCAGGTGGGTGAGGCGCAGGCCGGGCTGCGACCACGGGAAGGCGTCCGCGCGCACGCGGCGGCGCAGCGCGGAGGTCTCCAGCGGGGGGTAGACCCCGATCAGCCCGTCGCTCATCGGGCGGCGGGCAGGAAGCGGGCCGGGATGATGCGGCGGAACAGGCCCAGGTCCTCCACGTCGAGGCGGCGGGCGACGTAGACGAACGTGGCCAGCCCGGCGGCGCCGCCCACAAAGAGCTGGAGGAGGGCCCGCGGGTCGCCGGCGTCCAGCGCCCACTCGGACAGCGCGACCACGGCGAGCATGGCGTCGGCGGCCAGGATCGACGCCGCCGCCACCTTGGCCAGCTCCTCGAACGTGCGGCGCGCCTCCAGGTCGCCCACCCGCCGGGTCAGGACGACGGCCAGGACGACCGCGCCCACCACGAACCCGAGGGAGTGGGCCAGCGCCAGGCCGCGCACGTCCCACACGGGGTACAGGGCGAAGTCGAGTCCGATCGTCACGGCCACGGCCAGGATGTTCCAGAGCGCGGTGGTCCGGTTGTCCTGGCGGGCGTAGAACGCCCTCGACAGCAGCAGGAAGGCGGCGAACGGGACCAGACCGACGGCGAACAACCGCAGAACGTCCGCGACCAGGCGCGCGCTCGCCTCCTGGGCCACGCCGTGCTGGAGCAGGACCTGCACCAGCGGGTCGGCCAGGACGAGGTAGCCCGCCGTGGCCGGCAGCATCAGCATCGCGGTCGCGCGCAGGCCGCCGCCCAGCCGCGCCCGGAACAGCCGGTCGTCCCCGTCCACGTAGTGCGCCGAGAGCTTGGGCACGAGCGCGGTCATGATCGAGACCGCGGCGATCCCGATCGGCAGCTGGAAGAAGGCGAAGCCCAGGACGTAGGCCGTCGGCCCGCCCTGGCGCCCGTTGGCCAGCCAGAACGAGACGGCCGTGCCCAGCGCGTTGACCGAGACGAACAGGAAGGTCCACAGCGACAGGACGGCGACGCGGCGCACCGCGGGGTGGCGCCAGTCCAGCAGCAGGCGGATCCGCCCGCCCAGGCGCCGGACGAACCACCAGTTGACCGCGGCCATGGCGGCCACGCCGCCGGTCGCGCCCAGGCCGAGCAGCAGCTTCTGGCCCGAGTCGTCGGCCACGCTGCCCGCCGTCGGCGTGCCCGCGGCGACGGCGGCGAAGAGCAGGAACGTCGCGATCAGGATGAGGTTGTTGACGATCGGGCTGAACATCGGCGGCCCGAAGCGCCCGTGGGCGTTGATCAGCGCGGCGGCCACCGCGGTGGCGCCCAGGAGCACGATCTGGGGGGCGAAGATCCGCAGGAAGAACGTGGCCAGGCGCTCCTGCTCCGCGCCCTCCGGGCCGTCCACGCGGGTGGAGAACACGTCGATGATCACCGGCGCCAGCGCGACGATCAGCAGCGTCATCGCCACCAGGGCGGCCATCGCGACCGACACCAGGGCCGAGACCGAGCGCCACGCCTCCTCGCGGTCCTTGGTCCGCAGCTCCTGGACCAGGATCGGCACGAAGACCGACGTGAGGATCCCGCCCAGCACCAGCTCGTAGAGCACGACGGGCAGGGTGTTGGCGATGTTGTAGGCGTCGGCCAGCCGCGACTCGGCCACGCCGAGGGCGAACGCGAGGGCGACGAAGCGCCCCAGGCCCGTGAGACGGGAGAGCGCCGTTCCCGCCGCCATCACCGCCGCCGGGCGGGCCAGGCTCTGCGTGGCCACGTCCACGCCGGCTGGGCGCGAGGATGCGCTCATCGAGCGCCGCAGACTAGTGAGTAGCCTTCCCCTCGGTTATGCCCGACATCGGCGCCACGCTGCAGGAGGCGCGGATGCGCGCGCGGATCGACATCTCCGAGGTCGAGTCGGCGACGAAGATCCGTGCGAAGTACCTGCGCGCGATCGAGAACGAGGAGTGGGAGATGCTGCCCGGCCCCACTTTCGTCAAGAGCTTCCTGCGCACGTACGCGGAGTACCTGGGGATCGACGGGAAGCTGCTCGTCGAGGAGTACAAGCTGCGCCACGAGCCGGTGCCGTCCGAGGCCGAGCTGCAGTCGCTGGGGCCGCCGCTGGCCGAGCGCCGGCGATCGATCCGCCCGCCGACCCCGCCCCGGCTCCCGCGCGGGCTGATCGTCGGGACGTCGCTGGCCGGGCTGCTCGCCGTCCTGATCGTCCTCGGGTCGATCGGCGACGACTCGCCCGACACGCCCGTGGCCACCGACACGACGCCCCGCACCACGCCGGCCCGCGCCCGGCCGCGGCCCCGGCCGGTCCCCAGGGTCACGCGCCTGACCCTGATCCCGACCGGCGAGGTGTACGTCTGCCTGCGCAACTCGGCCGGCCGGCTGCTCGTCAACACCACGCTGACGCCCGACAACGGGCCCGAGTCCTTCCGCGGCCGGCGCTTCCGCCTGACCGTCGGCAACTCCAACCTGCGCATGCGCGTCAACGGCCGCGTGCTGAGCGTGGCGCCCAACGCGGGGGCCACGACGTATGAGCTCACCCCGCGCGGCCGGCGCCGGCTGTCCGAGGAGCGCAACGCGTGCTGACGAGGGACCGCTGATGGCCGTCCGCGCCGGCATCGTCGTCACCGGGACCGAGGTGCTGACCGGGGTCATCTCGGACCGCAACGGCCCCTGGCTGTCCGAGCGCCTGCGCGAGATCGGCGTCGACACGGCGCACATCACGATCGTCGGCGACCGCCCGCAGGACATGCTGGCCGCGCTGCGCTTCATGGCCTCCGAGGGCGTGGGGCTGATCGTCACCAGCGGCGGGCTCGGCCCGACGGCCGACGACATGACGGCCGAGGTCGTCGCCGGGTTCGCCGGGCGCCCGATGGTGCTGGACCCGGCGCTGGAGGAGCGGATCTGGGCCATCCTGGAGCCGCTGCTCTCGCGCTGGCCGGGGCTGGACCCGGAGGCGCTGCGCGAGTCCAACCGCAAGCAGGCGGTCGTCCCCGAGGGGGCCACGATCCTCGAGCCCGTGGGGACGGCGCCCGGCCTCGTGGTCGCGCCGGCGGACGGCGACGGGCCGACCGTGGTCGTCCTGCCCGGCCCGCCGCGCGAGCTGCAGCCGATGTGGGAGGACGCCCGCGCCACCGGCGCCTTCCGCGCCGCGGTGGCCGGCGCCACCGAGTACCGGGGCGCGATCCTGCGCATGTTCGGGATCCCGGAGTCCGAGATCGCCGCCTCCCTGCGCGCGATCGAGGAGGCGGGCGTCCCCATCGAGCGCCTGGAGATCACCACCTGCCTGCGCCGGGGCGAGATCGAGCTGGCGACGCGCTGGGAGCCGCCGGACGAGGCGGTCTACCGGGACTTCGAGGCGCGCGTGCGCGAGCGCCACGCCGACACGATGTTCTCCGACGACGGCTCGACGGTCGACGACCAGGTGGCGGCGCTGCTCGCCGGCCCGCCGGTGCGCACGGTCGCGGTGGCCGAGTCGTGCACGGGCGGGCTGATGGCGGCGCGCCTGACCGACCGTCCGGGCTCCTCCGCCTACGTGCTGGGCGGGATCACGGCGTACTCCAACCAGGCCAAGCGCGACCTGGCCGGGGTGCCGGGGGAGCTGGTCGAGCGCCACGGCGCGGTGTCGCCGGAGGTCGCGGGCTCGCTGGCCGAGGGCGCGATCGCGCGCTTCGGCGCCGACGTGGGCGTGGGGATCACCGGCGTGGCCGGCCCGGGCGGGGGGACCGAGGACAAGCCGGTGGGATGGGTGTGCTTCCACGTGGCGCAGCGCGACGGGGCGTCGATCGCGCGGGCGGTCCAGCTTCCCGGGGGACGGGCCGACGTCCGCGACCGCGCGACCACCGTGACCATGCACCTCCTGCGCCGGCTGCTGCGCGGCGAGCACGACGCGCCCGACCCCTGGGCCACGCGCGCGCGGGCGTGAGCGAGGGCCCGGACCGGGTGCGGCTGTTCGCCGCGCTCGACATCCCCGAGGACGTGCGGGCCGAGCTGGCGCGCTGGTCGCGCGAGGAGGTGGCGGCGCTGGACGGCCTGCGCCTCGTGGAGCCGGAGTCCTTCCACGTCACGCTGTGCTTCCTGGGTTGGCGCGAGGCGGCCGACGCCCGGAGGGCCGCCGCCGTCGTGGAGCGCTGCGCTGGCCCGGCGCGGGGCCTGGCCCTGGACGGCGCGGCGTGGTTCTCGCCCCGCCGCCCGCGCGTGCTCTCTGCGGGCGTGGCCGACCTCGGCGGCGAGCTGCACGCGCTCCACGCGCGCCTGTCGGGCGCGCTGGCCGAAGAGGTGGGCTACGAGCCCGAGCACCGCCGCTACAACCCCCACGTCACGGTCGCCCGCGCGCGCGCGGAGCTGCGCCGCCCGCCCGCCGTGGACCCACCGGCGCCCCTGGCCTTCGACGGCAGCGCCGTCACCCTGTACCGCTCGCACCTGGGCCGCGGCGGCGCCCGCTATGAGCCGGTGGCAAGGGTGGTCGTCTAGCGGGCGGCCGCTTGGCCGCTGGGTGCCGACGGCCGTCTACTAGCCGCGGCCGCGGCGCC
>DATLOP010000215.1:0-5089 GCA_035536255.1 Solirubrobacteraceae bacterium | reverse complement strand
CTGTGCAAGAACCACTTGCCCTATCCCACTTGGAGTCTGAGCCCCGTCGTGCTCCGTCGACTCTTTCGATCGTCCTGCCATCCCGTTCCCTCTCGCATTCCACCGCCGACTCGCAATAGGCCGCCCTGCGCCCGCCGTCTCTGCCCTCCCGCCTGGGCTGCCCTCCGGGTTTACCTGGCAGGTCGAGGAAGGGGGTCCGGCGCGTGAGCGGCGGACCCCCTTCCTCGGAAGCCCAGGCGGGGAGCGGGATTTTGGGGGCGCGGGGCGGCGGCGCCTGTTCTGTTCGGGGCGGTACGAGCGGAGGGCACGGGTCGGAGGGAACGCCCCGGAGGGGCCGGGTGGTCCGCTCAGTCCTCGTGCAGTCCCGGCAGGTTGACGCGTCGGGCGTGGACGGGACGGGTCCGCTTCGGGTGATCGGGCGGCCAGGGTGGGACGCGCATCGCGCCCGTGCCGCCCTGGTGGACGTCTTCCTCGAGCGCGAACAGGATGCGCTCGCGGGCCGGGTACTCGTGCGAGGCCACGCCGCCCGAGTACGGGGAGCAGTAGCCGACGAGCTCGTAGTCCGCCGCGCGTAGGAACCGCAGCTGGTGGTCCTGGTCCTGGCAGACGAACACGACGGCGGGGCGCTGCCAGTCGCCGCCGATGGCCAGATGCCACCAGCCGGTCAGGAACGCCTCGTAGCGGCGGAACTTGTCGTAGTTCTTGTCCACCCGGCGGGTGCGGTCGTACTCGACGAACATCATCAGGTCGCCCTTGGCGTGGATGACGTCGAGCCGGGCGTCGGGCTGGATCGGGCGGATGTCGCGGCGGTCGATGTCCCCGATGTGGCCGTCGTAGCGAGGGCGAGGCGGGATCTCCTGGGGGAGCTTGTGCGGCGGCTCGACCAGCGCCTCGTCGGGTCCGCTCCAGTCGAAAACGTTCTCGCCGGCGAGCCGGCGGTATCGGATCACCCACTCGTTGACGCGCAGGTCGTGGATCACGTAGCGGAAGTCGAAGAGGCGCTCGCGGCGCGGTGTGAACTTCAGGCCGGCCGGTAGCTCGCCCGACTGTTGGGCGGCGCGGAAGCCGTCGCTCGTCAGGCAGTAGGTCCACTGGAACGCGCCTCGGATCGTCTGCGGGCGGAAGCGCTCCACCAGGCCGGCCTCGAAGAGCTGGGTCATCCGCCGCCTGACGGCGCGCATCCCGCAGCCGCTCCACCACAGCTCGGCGATCTGAGCGGTGGTCAGGAAGCGATAGCGGGCGAGGGCAGTCAGGATCTCCGCGTCGCGCGGCTGGACGGCGCACGACGCCGTCTTCTTGCGTTCGTCCCAGCCGAGGAGCTTGCCCTCGGCCAGGCGAAGCTCGGCGTAGGTGTCGGGCCGCGCCTGTGTCATGCGACGTCGAAGAGACGCGGTTGCATCGCCGCGAAACGGACCTGTTCGCGGGCCTGGCGGATTCGATCGGCCGCGCTCATGCGCTCAGCCGGATCGAACTCCTCGAACACGTGGGCGTATGTGTTGAGCGCCATCGTGGGGGAGTGGCCGGCCTGGCGGGCGATGTCGACGACGTTCTGGCCTTCGGCGATCAGGAGCGAGACGAAGGAGTGGCGGAGGTCGTAGGGGCGGGCGTTCTGGATGGCCGCTTCCTCAGCGGCGGCTACGTAGATCCGCCGGCGCCAGTTCTGGTACGTCGTCCTCGTCCAGGGCTCGCCGCGGCCGTCGGGGAACACGAGCGCCTCCTCGCCTGGCCGCCCGGCGCGGAGTCGCCACTCGGCGAGGTCGTGGGCCAGCGGGGCGAGGAGGCGGACCGTGCGGCGCTTGCGGGTCTTGGTTTCGGCGATAGCGCCGAGCGAGACGGACGCTTCGACGAGGATCGTGCGCTCGCGGATGTGCCCCCAGGTGAGAGCGAGCGCTTCACCGGGGCGGAGGCCGGCGTAGGCGAGCACCGAGACGAGAGTCGCGTCGCGGGCGAGGCTGCGGCTCAGGAGCGCGGCGCGGATCGCCTCGACGGTCTCGGGTGGCAGTGGGCGGATGCTGCGCGCCCTGGCCGCCGAGGGCTTGGGGACGACTCGGGCGGGGTTGGACTGGAGCCGGCCCCACTCGCAAGCTCGCTGCAGGACGCCGTGGAGGAGCGTCAGCGACTTGCGGACTGAGACACGGCCGGTGCCCGCGGCCTCCAGGTCCAGCCGGAAGCGGTGGATCAGCTCCGGCGTCAGCTCGCGCAGCGGCGTCGCACCGAGGCGCGGCAGGATGTGGGTGTCCCACAGCATGGCGTAGAGCTCCAGCGTGGCCGGGGCGAGGTTGGGCTCGGCGTGCAGGCGCCACCACTCCTCGCCGAACTCCGAGAGCGGCTGTTTGCCGGCGTCGAGCAGTGCCAGCTCGCCCGTGCGCTTGCGGCGGCGCAGCTCGGCGTCGAACGCCTCGGCGTCTCGCTTGCGGCCCAGCACCTTCGACCGGTTACGGCCGCCCTGGCGCCAGCGCACGCGCCAGACGACGCTTCCGTCCTTGCGCTCCACTCGTTCGACGCTCATTGCTTGCCGTTCCTATGGGCAAGAAGGGCGCGGAAGCTTCCGGCGGGCGGAGGCTCGGGTGGCGGTGGGGGAGGGACCGGAAGGCGAGGCGGCGCCGGCTCGCCCGGCTCGACACGCGAGTTCTCGATCCACCTGTCGAACGCCTCGCGGGGGATGCGCAGCCTGGAGCAGAGGCGGACGGCTTCCAGCTCCCCTCGCTGGACCGCGCGGTAGATCGCCCGGGGCGACAGACCGACCAGGGCTGCCGCCTCAGCGGGCAGGAGAAACATGGGCCGAGGTGCATCAGATTGGCTCATGGCACCCCATCAAACGGAGAGGGGCGAAGTTGGCCCCCTCGACCAGGTCGCGAAAGGTCATGGCGCCCCTTAAGCGGCGAAACCGCCAAAGTGGCTCTCCCCGGGGCGCCAGAAGTGCTGACCGGCCGCGGCTCATTTGCCTCTGCCCCAAGGAGGCACGAACCGCGGAAGTGGCCCCGGCGTCCTGCCTGCCCGCCCTACACAGGCCGACCCGTACCCGCCACGTACCCCTCAGCAAAGCGCGCCGGCCGAAGCCGACGCGAAAGCCCTGCAAACCAAAGATGGGCGGTGCCTGACTCGAACAGGCGACCTCCTGCTTGTAAGGCAGGCGCTCTAGCCAGCTGAGCTAACCGCCCCCCGCGCCCATCCTAGGGGGCGCCCGGCGGGGGGAACGGCCATTCCGCGCGCGCGAGCGGAGATACTGCCGTCGCGACATGCGAAAGGTTCTTCTGATCCTGCTCCTGGCGACCTCCGCGAGCGCCGTAACGGCCCCGGCCGCGCACGCGCAGACCGACGATCCGGGCGCCATCGCCGCGGCGCTGCGCAGCGATCCCGTCCACGCGGATCCGCGGGCCCGGCCGACGCTGAGCCCGGCCGAGGCGGGGCGGGTGCGGCTGGCGATCCTCGAGCACGACATCGGGCGCATCAAGATCGCGATCGTCCGCCCGCAGGCCGCGGCGAGCGCGGGGGGCGTCAAGGGGCTGGCCGACGCGATCGACCAGCAGCTCCGGGCGGCCGGGACGCTGCTCGTCATCGCCGGCGAGAACGCGTGGGTCACCACGAGCTACGACCGTCCGCAGGCCGCGGTCGTCGCCGTCCGGCGCGCCTTCGCGGGCGACGCGCCGCTGGCCGACCAGCTCGTCCGGGCGGTCGAGGGGATCGCGCGGATCGATCCCGGGCCGAGCGGCGACCTCGAGCGCACCGTCCCGGTCGTTAGCCCCGAGATCGACGACGCCGCCGAGGGCTTCCTCAACACGATCAAGCTCATCTTCTGGGTCGTCGGCGCGGTCATCGCGTTGCCGTTCCTCGTCGGCGCGTTGCTAATCGTCCGGGCGGTTTGGCGCTCGGTCCGTGCATCCAAGGAGTCCGTGGGCGACGAGCGCAGCGACGTCGAGGACTCGCTGGTGCAGCTCGGCGAGCGGATCCGCGAGCTCGACGCCCAGGCCGGGATCTTCGAGAACGATTCCGTGGGCCAGTCCGCCTACGAGGGTGCGCTGGACGCCTACGAGCGCGCCGGGCGCCTGCTGCCCGACGCCGACTCCGCTCGCCGCGTGGCCCGGGTCAAGGCCGCCATCGCGGAGGGCCAGCGCCACGTCACGACGGCCAAGGACCGGGTCGACGCCGCGACCGGCGCCCCGACCACACCGGCCGCGACGCCCGACGCGCAGCGCGAGGCCGCCAACCAGGCCTTCGGACGCGAGTAGGGAGGCCCGTCCCGCCTACGCGGGGAACTGGACGTTCTCGCAGTCGAAGACGCCGTCCTCGGCGTCGTCGACGATGACCGTGTCCTCGCCGTCCCCGCAGTCGATGCGGTCGGCGGCGCGGTCGCGCGCGTCCACGAAGTCGTCGCCCGGGCCGGCGTCGATGTCGTCGTCGCCCGGGTCGCGCACGAGGCGGTCGTTGCCGGTGCCGCCGTCGACCACGTCGTCCCCCACGCCCCCGCCGAGGACGTCGTTGCCGGTGCCGCCGTCGAGCTCGTCGTCGCCCTGCTTGCCGTCCAGGCGGTCGGCGCCGGCGCCGCCGAACACGACGTCGTCTCCGCCCGACCCGAACAGCCGGTCGTTGCCCAGGCCGCCGAACAGGCGGTCGCGGCCCTCCGAGCCGAACAGCCGGTCGTGGCCCCGGCCCCCGGACAGGGTGTCGTTGCCGTCCTGTCCGTAGGCGCGATCGTTGCCGCTGGCGCCGGAGATGCCGTCGTTGCCGCGCCCGCCGAAGATCAGGTCCCGGCCGGCCTGCCCGTACAGGCGGTCGTTGCCGCCGCGCCCGGTGATGCGGTCGTTGCCGGCCAGGCCGAAGATCCGGTCGGCGGCATTCGTCCCCCCGATGCCGTTGCTGCCCGAGGTGCCCCGGATCACGGCCGCCTGGGCGGTCGCCGCGCCGAGCAAAGCCACGGTGGTCGCGCCGGCCAGAAGTCGTCTCCCCCGCATCGTCAGCGAACACTAGCCAAAGGGCGCGGGTACGTGCATCGGTCGATAATCCGCGCCATGGACCTGGGAATCGAGGGTCGCGTGGCTCTGGTCACCGGCGCATCGAAGGGGATCGGGCGCGGCATCGCCGCGGCGCT
>DATLOP010000214.1:0-4263 GCA_035536255.1 Solirubrobacteraceae bacterium | reverse complement strand
GGCGCGGTCGCCGAGGCGCGGGGCGACCGACTCGCCCAGCGCCGCGACCTCGGTGGCCGCGCGCGTCGCCAGCGGCCGGGCGCCGAGCTTGCGGGCGGTGCGGTAGGCGGCGCCCAGGTTCTCCAGGGCGGCGTCTCGCTCGCCGGCGGCGGCCAGGGCGACGCCCGCCCGCAGCTCGATCTGGGCGCGCTCGAAGGGGACGTCGAGGCCGCGGTGCAGCTCGACCGCGCGGCACAGCTGCTCGGCCGCCGTCGACGCGTCGCCCTCCAGCAGCGCCGTCTCCGCGATCGCCTGGGCCAGCGCGGCGAGCGCGTACGGGTGGCCCGCGTCGGCCGCCATCCGCGCCAGCGCCTCGGCGCACGCCTGCGCCTCCGCGCGCATGCCCCCGCCGGCGAAGAACGCGGCGGCCCAGCGCAGGCCCCACACCGCGTAGTGGTGGTCCTCGCTGTCCTCCCAGCGGGTCAGCAGCGTGCGGCAGTGCTCGGCCGCCTCGTCGGTCGCGCCCTCGCCGGCCGCCACGTAGGCCAGACCGGTCGTCGCGTCGACGAACATGTTGTAGTGCCCGACGCGCGCCGAGACCGCGCGCGACGCGGTCAGCATCCGGCGCGCCGAGCTGAACTTCCCCTGGAGGGCCTGCATGACGCCGAGGAGTCCCTCGGCCACCCACACCGCCGTGCCGTCGTCGATCAGCTCGCGGCCCAGCTCGGCCGCCCGCGACCACTCGCCGCGCTCGCGCAGGACGTAGATCAGGCAGGTCACGCAGGCGACCTCCGTCCCCTCGTCGCCCGTGGCCTCGCACAGACCGAGCGCGGTGTCCAGGGCGTCCTTGGCCCGCCGGTAGTCGGCCGAGTCGTACAGCGCGAGGCTGAGGCGCTGGTAGAGCTCGGCCGCGACGGGCGTCAGGTCGTGCTCCAGCGCCAGCGCTAGCCCGCCCCGGATCGTCTCCAGGCCGGCGTCGAACTCGCCCCCCTTGGCCCGCACCACGCCGAGCACCCCCAGCCCCCGCGCGGTCAGGTCGATCCGGTCCGCCGCCCGGGCGTCGTCCACGGCGGTCTCGGCGAGCTCGATCGCCTCGGCGTAGCGGGCCCCGCTGCGCCGGTGGTTGGCCATGGCCAGGCGCTCGGCGGCGGCGTCCGCCCGCCGGCCCACCTCGGCGAACGCGTCGGCGGCGAGCCGGCGCGAGGCGAAGCCCGGCTCGCGCTCGCCGCGCAGCTCGGACACCGCGGCCAGGCGGCGATGGGCCTCGGCGAAGGCGGCGCGCTCGCCGGCCGAGCTGCGGATCGCCGCCAGCTCGCGCCACGTCTTAGCGGCCTCCGGCAGCTCCCCCGCCAGCTCCGCGCAGCGGGCGTAGCGCTCCAGGGCCTGCACCCGCAGCTCGTCCGCCTCCCCGGCCGGCCACAGCTCGAGCGCCTGGCGGCCGGCCCTGGCCGCGTCCCGGTAGGCGTGCACGGCCTCGGACTCCGCCGCGGCGCGCAGGAGCGCCGCGCGTCCGCGGTTCGGGTCCGCGGCGCCCATCCAGTGCGTCGCGATCTCCATGCTCCGCCCGCCGGCCGCCTCGAGCGCCTCGGCGAGCCGGCGGTGCAGCGCGCGCCGGCGCGTCCACGGGACCTCGGCGTAGAGCGCCTCCCGGGTCAGCGAGTGGCGGAACCCCGCGCGCCCGCCCGTCCCCTCCGCCACCAGTCCACGCTCGACGAGCTCCACGACCCCCGCCTCGCCGGCCAGCGCCTCGACCAGCGCGAGATCGAACGCCTCGCCCGCCACCGCCGCCACCTCGACGGCGTCGCGCCCGGCGTCCGAGAGCCCGGACGCGCGCAGCGTGACGGCGTCGCGCACGGTGTCGGGCAGGGGCACCCGGCCGTCCTCGCCCAGCTCGAGCCCGCGCCGCCCGGGGCGCAGCCCGCCGCCCGCCACGAGCGCCCGCGCCAGCTCCTCGACGAAGAACGGTGATCCCTGGGCCCGGTCGTGCACGACACGCACCAGGGCGGGCGACGGCGCCTCCGGCAGCAGCTGTGTTAGCAGCGCCTCCGTCAGGGAGCGGTCCAGCGCCTCCAGCGTCACCTCCTCCAGGACCCCGGCCCGGCGCAGCTCGGTGCGCAGCCAGCGCAGCATGTGGTCCCGGGGCAGGCCGTCGGAGCGGTAGGCGGCGAGGACCAGGAGGGGCATCTCCCGCAGCGGCCGCGCCAGCGCCGCCAGCAGCTCCAGGGTCGCCTGGTCCGACCACTGGAGGTCGTCGAGGACGACGAGCGCGGGCCCGTCCGCCGCGACGTGGGCCAGCGCGCAGCGGATGGCCTCGACGAGGGTCGGACGATCGGTCGCCGCGGCGGCCTCCCCGAGCTCGGGCAGCAGCAGCGCCAGGTGCGGGCGCAGCGGCCCGCAGTCCGCCAGCCCGTCTGGCTCGGCCCGCAGGTGCGAGCGCAGCGCCGCCACCACGGGCCCGTACGGCGTCGGCGCGCTGTGGCTCCCCGCCCCGCGCAGGACCCGCGCCGTGGCGTTCGCCGCCACCTCCTCGGCGAGCCGGCTCTTGCCGATCCCCGCCTCGCCCGACACCAGCACGAGGGAGCCCGCGCCCTCCCCGGCGCGTTCCAGGGCCTGCGCGAGCCGCGCACGCTCGGCCTCCCGGCCGACCAGCCCCGTCGCCGTCCCCATGGCCGTGAAGTCTAGGTCGGCCCGACCGGCGCCCGCTCATGCCCAGCGGCGGGCGCCGGCCGTGGCGACGGCGTCAGCTCGCGACCGGCGCCGGATCCGGTCGGACGACGACCGTGTCGGCGATCGGCACGATCTCGTCGACCGGCAGGTCGGCGGCCTGGGCGTGGGCGCGGATCGCCTCCGGGCTCTCGGCCTCGTAGACGCAGAACGTCCCCAGCTCGCCGCTCTCCTCGGAGAGCACGTAGCTGCGGATCCAGCGGATGCCGGAGTCCGGCTTGTCGCCCTCGGTGGTCGCGCGCCCGGCCGCGACCTGCAGGTCGTCGCCCGATGCCCAGCCGTTGCGGCGAAGGATTCCGTAGAGCTCCATCGATGCTGCACCTCCCGGGGGGCGCCAGCGCGTCCCCGTCGCTTGGATTGACGCCGATGAACTTACGCCGGCGCACGGGGCCCGGCATCCGCGAAACCACCGTATTTGACCCACCGGGTCGCGTCCACGCGGCGCTTTCTGGTGTCATGAGCCCACGATGGCGCGGGGCGGGACGGAGCTGGAGCAGCGGGGCTGGGACGCGATCGACGCGACCGATTGGGAGCTCGCGCGCGAGTGCTTCGAGCAGGCGTGCGAGGAGGATCCGAGCGCCGACGCCCTGGACGGGCTGGGCCGCGCCTTGCACTTCCTGGGCGAGTACGACCGCGCGATCGAGCTGACCGAGCGGGCGTTCGCCGCCTACGTCGAGCAGGGCCGGGTCGTGGAGGCGGCGGACCGCGCCCGCTGGCTCGCCTTCCTGCACGGCGCGGTCCGGGCGAACCTCGCGGTCGGGGGAGGTTGGATGGCCCGGGCGGAGGCCGTGCTGCGCGAGGCGGACGAGGGCCCCGGGCACGGCTGGCTCGCCCTCGACCGGGCGCCGTTCACCGACGACCCGGCCGAACGGGCGCGGCTGGCGGCGGCGGCGATGACGCTGGCGCGGCGCTACGGCGACGTCGATCTCGAGTACGACGCGATGGCGCTCCTGGGTGAGTCGCAGGTGGCGCTCGGCCGGGTGCAGGAGGGAATGCGCCTGCTCGACCAGGCGATGACCGCGGTCTCCGCCGGCGAGATCACGGGGATCGTCGCCCTCAGCGACGTCTACTGCCGCATGCTCGGGGCGTGCGAGCTCGCGCTCGACGTGCGGCGCGCCGAGCAGTGGATGGCGGTTGTGGGCGACTTCGAGGCGTGGCGCGACTTCGTCTCGCCGGTGTGCCGCAACCACTACGGCGGCATCCTGCTCGCCGTCGGCCGGCTGGCGGAGGCCGAGGAGCACCTGCTGAGCGCGCTGCGCACGTTCGAGCGCAGCTACCGCCTGATGGCGACGGCTCCCCTGCTCAAGCTGGCCGACCTGCGCCTGCGCCAGGGCCGCCTCGAGGAGGCGCAGCGTCTGCTGGAGGGGCAGGAGCCGCACCCGCTGGCCAGGCGGACGCTGGCTGCCGTCGCGCTGGCCCGCGGTGACCTGGGCCTGGCCGAGGACCTGGCCCGCCTGTGCCTCGACGGGTCCGTCGCCTCCGACCCGGCGTGCGCGCCCGCCCTCGACCTGCTGGTGGCGGTGCGAGTGGCGCGCGAGGATCTGGCAGGCGCGGCGGAGG
>DATLOP010000213.1:0-5935 GCA_035536255.1 Solirubrobacteraceae bacterium | reverse complement strand
AGCGGCGCTCCAGCTCGCGGCGGGCGGCGGTCCCGACCGCCTTGACCATCCGGCCGCCGGCGCCGATGAGGATCGCCTTCTGGGACTCGGTCTCCACCCACGCGGAGGCCGAGATGCGCACCAGTCCCTCGCGCGCTCGGTCGATGTCGTCGACCTGGACCTCGACGGCGTGTGGGACCTCCTGGTGGGCGCGGCGCAGGACCTGCTCGCGGATCAGCTCGGCGACGATGACGTGCTCGGGCTGGTCGGAGGACTCTCCGGGCGCGAACCAGAACGGCCCGGCGGGCAGCAGCGCCGCCAGGTGGCCGACCAGCTCGCCGACGCCCGCGCCGGTGCGCGCGGAGACGGGGAACACCTCGGCGCCCGGAACGAGCTCGGCCGCGCCGGCCAGGGCGGCGGCGGAGCGGGCGCGATCCAACCGGTCCATCTTGTTGACGGCCAGCACCATTGGCACCGGCGCCTCGAGCAGCGCGTGGGCGATGAAGCGGTCTCCGGGGCCGCCGACGCCTTCCTCGCCGTTGAGCACGACCAGCGCGGCGTCGGCCTCGGACAGCTCGCGCCGCACGCGCCGCGCCATCCGCTCGGTCAGCGCGTCGCGCGGGCGCTGGACGCCGGGCAGGTCGACGAGCACGAGCTGCCACCCCTCCCCCGCCACCACGCCGCGGATCGCCCGGCGGGTGGTCTGCGGGCGGTCGGAGACGATCGCCACCTTCTCCCCCACGATCGCGTTGACCAGCGTGGACTTGCCGGCGTTGGGCCGCCCGGCCAGGGCGACGAAGCCGCTGCGGGTCGGCTCGGGGGAGCTCACGGCTCGGTCCAGTGCAGCAACTCGCGCTGGAGCGCGAGCATCTCGCCCTCGTCGGTCTCGTGGTCCATCCCGGCCAGGTGCAGCGCGCCGTGGACGATCGCCTCCCGCAGGTCCTCGGTGTGCTCCGGGCAGATCACGACGTCGCCCAGCTCGCGCGGGCCGGCGGCGGGCGCGTCGCCGTCGACCGGAAAGGAGAGGACGTCGGTGGGCGCGTCGCGGCCGCGGTGCTCGCGGTTCAGCGCGCGGATCTCCTCGGCCCCGACCAAGGACACGGCCACGTGGCCGTCCTCGATCCCGGCCGAGGCGAGGGTCAGCGCGAGCAGCTGCTCGACGTCCGCGGCGACCAGGGCGCCCCCGGCGCGCTCGAGGCCGGCGACCTCGACGTCGAGGGTCACGCGCGCTTGCGCGTCCGCAGCTCGGGAGCCTGGCGCTCGGCGTGCTCGCCGTAGGCCTCGACGATGCGCTGGACCAGCTTGTGGCGCACGACGTCCTCGCCCCCGAAGCGCACGAACGCGATGTCCTCGATCGGGTCCAGGATGTCGCCCACCTGCACCAGCCCCGACCGCTGGTCGCGCGGCAGGTCGATCTGGGTCACGTCGCCCGTCACCACGACCTTGGACCCGAACCCCAGCCGCGTCAGGAACATCTTCATCTGCTCCGGCGTGGTGTTCTGCGCCTCGTCGAGGATGACGAAGGAGTCATTGAGCGTGTTGTGCGTGACCAAGAAGTCCTCGGTGACGTAGAGCGAGTCCGCCGCGGCAACCTGGATGCACACGGTCTCCGCCTCGCCCGCGGGCTCGATCGCGTCCACGAAGCGCATCGGCCGTCCCGCGCCGTGGGCGTCGTAGCGGTCGAGCTTGCGCTCCAGACGGAACGGGTCCATCCAGGTCGGCAGACGGATGTCGAGGACGTAGGCGTCGGAGCGGTGCGGTACCGGGCGGCCGTGGGCCAGCCCCGGCGGCCTGCCCGCGGCCGGGCGCTCGCGCACGTACGCTACGCCGCCGAGCGAGCGGACGAGGAACGTGACGTCGTCGCGCAGGCGCTTCGAGCACGTCGTGTACTGGACGCGGCAGGAGCGACCGCGCTGCGTGACGGGCCCGCCATCGGTGTCGAGCAGCCCCTGGAGCAGGGCGAGCCGGACGCTCGAGTCGTTGTGGAGGTAGACGTCGGGGACGAACTTCGTCGTCGAGCGCGTGCCAGCCAGGCCGAGCTCGCGCAGGACGGCGGTGACCGGGTTGGCGACGATCACGCCACCGCGGCCGCCCGCCGGGTGGCGCAGGACATAGTCAAACGCGCCCTTGCGCCGAAGCTCGATTCCGTCCAGGGCGTCCTCCAGGGCCGTGGCCAGCTCCGGGTCCGTGGTCGTGAACGTGGGAGTCGTCTTCGTCGTCAGGCACCCGTCTCCGAGCAGCAGCCCGAGCGCGTAGGGGTCGAGCGGGACGGGCTTGGGCTCGAACTCCACCGGGGCGTGCACGAGCGGCAGCTCGAAGCGGTGCTGGTGTCCGCGGCGCACCTGGCCGACCATCTCGCGCGTCTCCACGACACGCCCCCACTTGCCGTGTCGGCGGTCGTCCAGCGTCCTGACCTGCCAGAGATGCTCCGCGCAGCAGACGGTCGACGCGCCGTCCTGAGCCGTGACCCGGAAGACCTCCTTGCGCCCCTGCGGGTAGACGCCTAGGACCGTGGTGGGAAGGCCCGTGGACCCGACGACCAGATCCCCCACGCGCAGGCTGCCGATGGGACGGAATCCCGACGGCGTGAGCACGGGGGTCTCCACCGGCTGGGCCCGGCCCCGCATGAAGGCCAGCGGGGCGATCTCGATGACGCCGCGCTCCAGGTGGGTGGCCACGCGCTCGGGGTCCATCATGTCGTGCAGGGCGTCGAAGAGCGGGCGCAGGTAGGGGTCGACCTTGGCCATGAGGTCGCCCGGGAGGAAGCCCAGGCGCTCGCCGGCCTCCACCGCGGGGCGGGTGAGGATGATCCGGTTGACCTCGCGGCGCGAGAGCGCGGCGGCGGCCATGGCCACGGCCAGGAACGTCTTGCCGGTCCCCGCCGGGCCGATCCCGAAGGTGACGGTGTTGGCGCGGATGGAGTCGACGTAGCGCTTCTGGTTGACGGTCTTGGGCGCCACGCGGATGTTGCGATGGCGCCACACGACGTCCTCGAGGATCTCGGCCGGGGACTCGTGCTGGTCCAGCGCGCCCGTCACGGCCTCGATCGTCCCCGGCGCGATCTCGTGGCCCTCGGAGATCAGCTCGGACAGCTCGCGCACCACGGTCTCCCCCGCGTCGACGGCCTCCGGGTCGCCGTCCAGCGTCAGCACGTTGCCGCGCAGGAACACGTCGCAGTCCAGGTGTCCCTCGAGGGCGCGGAGGATCGCGTCCTGCGAGCCGGCCAGGCCGGCGGCGACCTCGTTCTCGAGCTCGATCTGCTTGCGCACTACGTCCCGAGCGCCTCCCGCACCTTGGCCGAGACGCGCTTGCCGTCGGCCCGGCCGTCCACCTGGGGCATGGCCACGGACATCACCTGGCCCATCTGCTTGGCCTCGGTGGCGCCGGTCTGCGCGATGGCCTCGCGGACGATCCGCTCCAGCTCCGAGTCGTCGAGCTCGGCCGGGAGGTAGGCGGCGATCAGCTCGGCCTCGCGCTCCTCGCCCTCGGCCAGCTCGGGGCGGTCGTTCTCGCGGTACTGGAGGGCGGCCTCCAGGCGGCGCTTGCGCTCGCGGCGCAGGACGGCGGCCTCGTCGGCCCCTTCCGGGCCCGCCTCCTTCGCCGCCTTCTGCAGCTCGGACAGCACCAACCGCAGCGCAGACGTGCGCTCGCGCTCGCCCGCCTTCATGGCCGCCGTCATGTCCTGCTTCACCCTGTCCTGGATCCCACTCACCGAACGTCCCAGGATACGCGCCCTGGCCGCCGGTCCGGGACGTTCAGCGCGTGGTGGGCTCGGGGGTGCCGCCTGCGCTCTGGGCGCGCAGCGGCTCGGGCGGGGGTTCGTCGAGGCGGGGCGGGTGGCCGAGCTGACCCAGCTCCGATGCGTCGCGGGAGAACAGCAGCCCGACCGTCCAGTCCAGGACGAGGCGCAGGCGGCGCTTGACGCCGGGCATCGCGGCCAGGTGGTACGTGCGGGCCAGGAACCACGCCGGGAACCCGCGCCAGCGCACGAACAGCGTCTGGGCCACGGCCTGGTGGCGGCCCAGGTCGACGAACACGCCGAGGGTCCTGTAGGTGAAGGGACGCTTCTCGCCGCGGCCGGTCGCCGCGGCCACGTTGGCCGCGACGCGCCGGCCCTGGCGCAGCGCGTGCTGGGCCGTGGGCGGCGAGGGCTGCCCCTGGCGCGCCGGGTCGGGGACGGCGGCGGCATCGCCGATCGCCCACACGTTGTCGTGGCCGGCGACCTGCATGTAGCGGTCGGTGACGATCCGCCCGCCGCCGGTCAGCGGCAGGCCGAGCCGCTGCACCGTGGGATGGGGCTTGACGCCGGCCGTCCACACGACGGTGCGGGTCGGGATGACCTCGCCGCTGGACAGCGTGGCGCTGCGGTCGGTGACCTGCTCGAGCGTCTCGCCGACGCGAAACTCAATGCCCCGGCCGCGCAGCTCGCGCACCGTGAAGTCCGACAGGCTGGGCGGCACCTCCATCATCGGGCGCTCGGCCGCCTCGACCAGCACCCAGCGCATGCCCTGGAGCCGGCAGCGCGGGTAGCGGTCGATGACATCGGCGGCGAAGTCCTGCAGCTCGGCCAGGCCCTCGACCCCGCTGTAGCCGCCGCCCACGAACACGAACGACAGGTAGGCGGCGCGCGCATCGGGGTCCTCGAGCGTCTCGGCCATCTCGAGCGACAGCAGCACGCGGTTGCGCAGCGCGATGGCCTCCGAGAGCGTCTTGAACCCCATCGCGTGCTGGGCCAGGCCGGGGATCGGCAGCGTGCGCGAGACCGAGCCGAGCGCGACGATCAGGTGGTCGTACTCGATCGACTCGGAGTGGCCCTCCAGGGTGTCGACGAGCAGGCAGTTGCGCTCAGGGCGCGCGCCGGTGACCCGGCCCAGGCGCAGGTCGGTGCGGTCGAGCTCCTCGCGCAGCGGGACGACGACGTGGCGCGGCTCCAGCGTCCCGGCCGCCGCGCCCGGCAGCAGCGGCGTGTAGAGCATGAAGTTGACGTCGTTGACCAGCGTGATCCGCGCCGAGGCCGCCGGCAGGAGGCGCTCCAGCGTCCGCGCGGCGTACAGCCCCCCGAAGCCTCCGCCCGCGATCACGATCCGCCACGCCATGCCCCGGAGACTAAGCGTCGACCCGTCATGAGGCCAGTGTCACAAGCGTGTCACAAAGTCCCCCGGCTAGCCTCTGGGGCGTGGTTGAGATCGCGCCGCTGGAGCGGGCCGACGCGGAGGCGCTGCGCGCGATCCGGGAGCGGCCCGAGGTGGTCGCCTGGTGGGGGCGCCAGGCGGACGACTTCCCCTTCGACGAGCCGGAGTCGACGCGCTTCGCCATCCGCGTCGACGGCGAGGTCGCGGGGATGATCCAGTACGGCGAGGAGCTCGACCCCGAGTACCGCCACGCCGGGATCGACCTGTTCGTCGATCCCGAGCATCACGGGCGCGGCGTGGGGACCGAGGCGATCGGGCTGGTCCTGCGCGTGCTCATGGAGGAGCGCGGCCACCACCGCGTCACGATCGACCCGGCGGTGGACAACGCCGCCGCGATCCGCTCCTACGAGAAGGCCGGCTTCACCCCGGTCGGCGTGACCCGGCGCTCCTGGCGCGACCCGGACGGGGTGTGGCGCGACTCGCTGCTCATGGAGCGGGTCGAAGGTCCTCGATGACGGCGCGGGCGGCGAGGTAGCCGGGGGCGCCGGTGACCGCGCCGCCCGGGTGCGCGCCCGAGCCGGCGAGGTACAGGCCCTCGATCCCGGCGTAGCGGCGCGGGCCGGGGCGGTCCTCCAGCAGCTGGCCGGGCAGCATCTCGCCGTGGAAGATGTGCCCGCCGGCGATCCCGAACCGCGCCTCCAGCTCGCGCGGGCCGAGCGCGAGGCGGTCCACGATGCGGTCGGGCAGGCCCGGGCAGACCTCGGCGAAGCGGGCGATGGCGGCGTCGGCGGCCGCGCCGGCGTCGACGCCGGGCGAGAAGCACT
>DATLOP010000212.1:0-7360 GCA_035536255.1 Solirubrobacteraceae bacterium | reverse complement strand
GGCGGCCAAGAAGTAGATGCCCCCGGCTCCTCGTCGCCCCCAGCGCGGCCGTCGCAAGGCGCGCAAGAACATCGCCGTGGGCCAGGCCCACATCAAGACCTCGTTCAACAACTCGATCGTCACGCTGACCGACCGCGAGGGCGCCGGGATCGCGTGGGAGTCCGCCGGCGGCGCCGGCTTCAAGGGCTCGCGCAAGTCCACGCCGTTCGCCGCCCAGGTCACCGCCGACGCTGCCGCGCGCAAGGGCATGGAGCACGGCCTCCAGAAGGTCGACGTCTACGTCAAGGGCCCGGGCTCGGGCCGCGAGACGGCGATCCGCTCGCTCCAGGCCGCCGGCCTCGAGGTCTCCTCGGTGCGCGACGTGACCCCGCAGGCCCACAACGGCTGCCGCCCCCGCAAGCGCAGGCGCGTCTGATGGGTCGCGACACCTCTCCCCAGTGCAAGCAGTGCCGCCGCGAGGGCCAGAAGCTGTTCCTCAAGGGCGAGCGCTGCCTCACCGACAAGTGCGGCGTCGAGCGCCGCTCCTACCCGCCGGGCGACCACGGACGTGGGCGCCAGAAGCAGAGCGAGTACCGCGTCCAGCTGCGCGAGAAGCAGAAGGCGCGGCGCTACTACGGCGTGCAGGAGAAGCAGTTCCGCATCTACTACGCCAAGGCCAGCCGCCAGGCCGGCATCACCGGCGAGAACCTCCTGACGCTGCTGGAGTGCCGCCTGGACAACATCCTGGTGCGCCTCGGCTTCGCCGCCTCGCGGCGCCAGGGGCGGCAGATGATCCGCCACGGTCACTGGACCGTGAACGGCCGGCGCGTCGACATCCCGTCGTACGGGGTGCGTCCCGGCGACGTGATCGCGGTCAAGGCGGGCACGCCCGTCGAGCCCGTGATCCGCGACGCCACCGAGCTGACCGGGCAGATCCCGGCCTGGCTCCAGGCGGACCACGACGGTCTGACCGCGAAGATGCTGCGCAAGCCGGAGCGCAAGGAGATCGCCGCGCCGGTGCAGGAGCAGCTCATCGTCGAGCTGTACTCCAAGTAACGACTCTCAACCGAAGGACCCCCGATGCTTGACTTCCAGATCCCCAGGATCACCGCTGAGAACGTGGAGGAGAACCGCGGCTCGTTCACGATCGAGCCGCTGGACCGCGGCTTCGGCTACACCTTCGGCAACTCGCTGCGCCGCGTGCTGCTGTCCTCGCTGGGCGGCGCGGCCGTCACCAGCGTGCGGATCGAGGGTGTGGCGCACGAGTTCTCGACCATCAAGGGCGTCAAGGAAGACGTGACCGACATCGTGCTGAACCTGAAGGGCGTCGTGTGCCGGATGCACTCCGACGCCACCGAGATCGAGGCCCCGCTCGTGGTCACCGGCCCGGGGGAGGTCGCGGCCAAGGACATCGACCTGCCCGCGGGCGTCGAGATCCTCAACCCGTCGGCGCCGATCGCCACGCTGGAGAAGAAGACCAAGATCGAGCTGTACCTGACGATCGGCCGCGGCCGCGGCTACACGCCGGCCGAGGAGAACAAGTCGCCGGATCAGCCGATCGGCGTGATCCCCATCGACTCGATCTTCTCGCCCGTGCGCCGCGTCGCCTACGAGGTCGACCAGGCCCGCGTCGGTCAGCGCACCGACTACGACAAGCTCACGCTGGACATCGAGACCGACGGGTCCAAGGACCCGCAGGAGGCGCTGCGCGAGGCGGCGGAGATCCTCATCTCGCACCTGGCGATCTTCACCGACGAGGACCGCATCGAGGAGCTGCGCGGCGCGATGCCGGGCGCCCTGGACGGCGGCGCTCCCGGCCAGCCCGCGGGCGTGGCCGCGGCGGCGCGTCCGGCCAGCGGGATGGACGAGATCCTCATCGAGGAGCTCGAGCTGGGCGTGCGCTCGTACAACTGCCTCAAGCGGGCGGGGATCCAGACCGTCGGCGACCTCGTGGGCAAAAGCGAGGGCGAGCTGGCCGCGATCCCCAATTTCGGCAAGAAGTCGATCGACGAGGTCGTGGAGACCCTCCAGGCGCGTGGCCTGGACCTGCGCGACGACTGACGATGCGCCACCAGAAGTCCCGGCACAAGCTGTCGCGCAGCGCCTCGCACCGCAAGGCGCTGCTGCGCAACCTCTGCAAGGAGGTGATCGACCACGAGCGGATCCAGACCACCGAGGCCAAGGCCAAGGCGGTCAAGCCCGAGGTCGAGAAGCTGATCACGCTGGCCAAGCGCGGCGACCTGCACGCCCGCCGCCAGGCGCTGTCGGAGCTGGGGCAGGACAAGTTCGTGGTCCACAAGCTGTTCGAGGAGGTCGCGCCCCGCTACGCCGACCGCCCGGGCGGCTACACGCGGATCCTCAAGCTGGGCCCTCGGCGGAGCGATTCGACCGAGATGGTCTACTTGGAACTGGTCTGACCGCCCGCCTGGTCCTCGAGTACGACGGGGGCCCGTTCGCGGGGTGGGCGCGGCAGGACGGGTTGCGCACCGTGCAGGGCGAGGTGGAGCGGGCGCTGTCCACCGCGCTGCGCCGGGAGACGCCGGTGCAGTGCGCCGGGCGCACGGACCGGGGGGTGCACGCGTGGGGGCAGGTCGCCTCCTACGAGGGCGAGCCGGTCGCGGTGCGCTCGCTCAACGGGCTGCTGCCCGGCGCCATCGCGGCGCGGGAGTGCGAGGCGGCGCCGGACGGGTTCGACGCGCGGCGCGACGCCGTGAGCCGGACCTACTGCTACCGCGTGCTCGCGCGGCCGGCGCCCAGCCCCCTCGAGGCCGGCCGCGCCCTGTGGTGGCCGCACCCGGTGGACCGTGACGCGCTGCGAGCGTGCGCGGCGGCGGTGGTGGGGCGCCACGACTTCACCGCCTTCACCCCGACCCAGACCGAGCACGTGTTCTTCCACCGCACGGTGCTCGACGCGCGCTGGGAGGAGCACGGCGACCGGTTCGAGCTCTGGATCGAGGCCGACGCGTTCCTGCGCCACATGAACCGCGTGCTGGTGGCGACGATGCTCGAGGTGGCCGGCGGCCGGCGCTCGCCGGAGGAGTTCGCGGCGCTCCTGGCGGGGCGGCCACGCGCCGAGGCGGCGGCCACCGCGCCTCCGCACGGTCTCTACCTGGCCTCGGTCCGCTACTAACCTGTAGGCCGATGCGGGTCCTGTTGACCAACGACGACGGCATCCACGCCGCGGGCCTCCAGGCCCTGCGCCGCGCCCTGCTGGAGATCCCCGGCGTCGAGCTGGCCACGATCGCGCCGGACTCCAACCGCTCGGCCGTGGGCCGCGGCATCACCACGCGCCGCCCGCTGTGGGTCGAGGAGATCGCCTTCGGCGACGGGACCGTGGGCTACGCGACGGATGGCACGCCCGTGGATTGCGTGCGCTTCGCCACGCTGGGCCTGGTCGACGGGTTCACCCCCGACCTGGTGGTCTCCGGCATCAACCACGGCTCCAACCTGGGCGACGACATCACATACTCCGGCACCGTGGCAGCGGCGCTGGAGGGCATCGTGCTGGGGCTGCCCGCGGTGGCGGTGTCCCAGCAGTCGCGCGCCGGGGAGATGGACTTCCGGCTGGGCCGCGAGTTCGACTTCGCCGCCGCGGCGCGGTTCACCGCCCGCCTGGTCGAGGAGATCGAGGAGGTGCCGCTGCCCGAGGGGACCCTGCTCAACGTCAACGCGCCCGGCGACGCGCCACGCGGCGTCGAGTTGACCAGCCTGGGCAAGCGCATCTACCGCGACCGCCTGCGCCTTCAGGAGGACGACGGCGAGAGCCGCCGGCTGTTCCACATCTACGGCGGGGACATCTCCTACGAGGAGAAGGACGGCACCGACCTGGCCGCCGTGGCGGCCGGGCGCATCGCGGTCACGCCGATCCACTTCGACCTGACCGACCGGGCCGGCCTGGACGCCCTGTCGGTGTACGACCTCGCCCGCCTGGTGGAGCCGGCCGCGCACGAGGTCGAGTGAGCAGGGCGGCGCCCAGCCGGGCCGCCGAGCTGCGCCGCGAGCTCGAGCACCACAACCACCGCTACTACGTCCTCGACGACCCCGAGGTCGGAGACGACGTCTACGACGCCCTGCTCGACGAGCTGCGCGCGCTGGAGGAGGCCCATCCCGAGCTGCGGACGCCCGACTCCCCGACGCAGCGCGTCGGCGGCCGGCCGCTGGAGAAGTTCGCGCCGGCCGAGCACCTGCAGCCCATGCTCTCGCTGGGCAACGCGCGGGGCGAGGCCGAGCTGCGGGCCTGGGTGGAGCGCATGCGCAACCACCTGGCCCGCGAGGGCATCGCCCAGGAGCGCTTCGACTACGTCTGCGAGCCCAAGATCGACGGCCTGGCCATCTCGCTGGTCTACCGCGACGGGATGCTGGAGCGCGGGGCCACGCGCGGCGACGGGACCGTCGGCGAGGACGTCACCCAGAACCTGCGCACGATCCGTGCCGTCCCGCTGGCCATCGCCGACGCCCCGCCGCTGCTCGAGGTGCGCGGCGAGGTCTACATGCCGCTGCGCGGGTTCACCGAGCTCAACGAGCGCCGCGCGGCCGAGGGCGAGCGCACCTACATGAACCCCCGCAACGCCGCCGCCGGGGCGATCCGCCAGCTCGACCCGCAGATCGCCGCGTCGCGCCCGCTCTCGCTGTGGGTCTACGGGATCGGAGCGACCGAGGGCATCGCGTTCGCCAAGCACTCCGAGGCGCTGGACCGCCTGCGCGAGTGGCGCTTCCCCGTCAACCCGGACGTGCGGACGGCGCGCGACGTCGACGAGGTGATGGCGGTCTGCACGACGTGGGAGGAGCGCCGCGGCCAGCTCGACTACGAGATCGACGGCGTCGTGGTCAAGGTCGACGACTACGAGCTCCAGCGGCGCCTGGGCGTGGTGGGCCGCGAGCCCCGCGGCGCGGTGGCGTGGAAGTTCGCGCCGATGACCGCGGTGACGACGCTGCGCAAGGTGCACTGGAACGTGGGCCGGACCGGCCACCTCGTCCCGTTCGCCGCGCTGGACCCGGTCGGGGTGAGCGGCGTCACGGTCAAGATGGCCACGCTGCACAACGAGGAGGACCTGGCGCGCAAGGACGTGCGCGAGGGCGACGAGGTGATCGTCATGCGCGCGGGGGACGTGATCCCCCAGGTCGTCTCGCCGGCGCCCGACGCCGTGGGTCGCAAGGGCCGCAAGCGCAAGCCCAAGCCGCCCGCGAAGTGCCCGAGCTGCGGGACGCCGACGGTCAAGCCCGAGGACTCGGTCTTCACCGTCTGCCCCAACCGGCTCGGGTGCCCGGGCCAGCAGTGGCAGCTGCTCAAGCACTTCGCCTCGCGCGGGGCCATGGACATCGAGGGGCTGGGCGAGGAGCGCGTCTCCCAGCTGATGAACGCGGACCTCGTCCGCAACCCCGCCGACCTCTACGCGCTCACGCCCGAGCAGCTGGTCGCGCTGGAGGGCTTCGCCGAGGTGTCGGCCCGCAACCTGGTCGACGGCATCCAGGGGTCGAAGGAGCGGCCGTTCTCGCGCGTGCTGTGGGCGCTGGGGATCGAGAGCGTGGGAGAGGTCAACGCGCGCAACCTGGCCCAGCGCTTCCGCTCGATCGACAACCTGATGGCCGCGCCGGCGCCGGAGATCGCCGCCACGCCGGGCGTCGGGCCGGTGGTGGCCGAGATCGTCGCCGGTGCGCTGGCCGAGCCCGCGATGCGCGAGCTGGTCGAGCGCCTGCGCGGGGCGGGCCTGCAGCTCGAGCAGGAGGGCCCGCCGCCGGGGGAGGGGCCGCTGGCCGAGAAGACGTTCGTCCTCACCGGGTCGCTGCCCACGCTGACGCGCGAGGAGGCGACGCAGCGCATCCTGGCCGCCGGCGGGCGGGTGACCAGCTCGGTGTCCAGGAAGACCGACTACGTCGTGGCCGGGGAGTCGCCCGGCTCCAAGCTGGAGAAGGCTCAGCGCCTGGACGTCGAGGTGCTCGACGAGGACGGGCTGCTCGCGCTGCTGGGCACGTAGGCGGCGATGGCCGCCCCCATCCGGTTCTGCAGCGACCGCGCGCCCCCGACGTCGACGCCGTTCATGAGGATGGAGAACGCGACCACGCGCTCCCCGCCGACGTCGCAGTAGCCCGACAGCGCCGAGACGCCCCGCAGCGTCCCCGTCTTCCCGCGGCAGCGCCCCGACGCGCGGGTCCCGCACATGCGCCCGGCCAGCGTGCCGCTGCGGCAGGCCACGGCCAGCGAGCCGCGGAACGGCACGGCCAGCTCCTTCGTCCGGTCCATGTGGTCGAGCAGGCGCACGACCTGGCGCGGGGTCGTGCGGTTGCGCCGCGACAGGCCGGAGCCGTCGGCGATCCGCGCGCCGATGCCCTGCTCGCGCAGGTAGGCCATCACGGCGCCGGCGCCGCCCCCCGTGCTGCCGCGCGCGCCGAAGCGCCCGCCGAGCGCCTTGAGCAGCATCTCGGCGAAGAAGTTGTCCGAGGGGACGTTGGTCAGCCGGGCCAGCGTGGCCATCGAGGGCGAGAGCACCCGGGCGACCTCGCTCGCCGCGGCGGGCGCGCGGCGCTCGCCCGCTCCGCGAGGCACCGTCACGCCCTCGGCGCGCAGCGCGCGCACCAGGCGCTCGGCCGCGTAGCGCGCGGGCCGGCGCTGGATCGCGGAGCCCTGGCGGTTGGCCAGCCCGCGGTTGAAGGCCAGGGCGCTGAGGGGCGCGCCGATGTAGATCGAGAACGCGTAGCCGCTGTCGGGTCCCCCGCGCAGCCCGTCGAAGAAGGTCTCGTCGCCGAGCACCGCCCCGGTCACGTGCGTGACCCCCGCGGCCGCGACCGCCCGGGCCAGGGCGGTGACCGAGCTGCCGACCCCGTAGGCGCGGCGGTTGAAGGCGTCGCTGCCAAACGTGGGGTCGCCGCCGCCGCGCAGGTAGAGGTTGCCGCGGTACACGCCGTCCTCCTCCAGCTCGCCGTCGCCCAGCACGCGCGTGGGCAGCCGGCCGGCCGGGCCGAAGCGCGCCAGCGCCACCGCGGTCGTGTACAGCTTCTCGTTGGAGGCCGGGATGCGAGGCGTGTCGGCGTTGCGGGCGTAGAGCGGGCGGCCGTCGAACAGGTCGACCACCAGCGCGCCCGAGCCGGGGCCCGCGGAGCGCAGCGCGCGGTCCAGCGATCCGCGCAGCTGGGCCTCGGTGCCAGCCGAGGCGGACGCGGGCAGGGCGAGCAGGACGATGAGGCCGGCGAGCGAGCGTCGCACTGAGCCAGGAACACCTAGCAGAGATACGAGTCGCGGCTCTTTAGACTTCCGTGGTCATGGGCAAGGTCGTCAAGCTGGACAGCCAGGCCAAGGGGAAGGGACGCCCGCGCCCGGCGCGCCGGCGGCGCTCGAAGACCGCCCTGGTCCTCGGCGGCGGCGGCTTCACCGGCGGGGTCTACG
>DATLOP010000211.1:0-6648 GCA_035536255.1 Solirubrobacteraceae bacterium | reverse complement strand
GATGCTCCCCGCCGCGGGCGCCGGCCTGGGGATCGACCGCCTGGTCATGCTGCTGACCGAGCGCGACTCGCTGCGCGACGTCGTGCTGTTCCCGGCTATGCGCCCGAGCCCGCCCCGAGCCTGAGCGCGTAGAGCGTCGCCGCGACGGCCGCGGCGAGGTTGATGCTGGACACGCCCGCGCGCATCGGCAGCGACACGGTCAGGTCCGCCGCCGCCCGCACCTCATCCGAAAGCCCGCGACGCTCGGAGCCAAACGCGAGGATGGCGTCCCGCGGCACCCGCTCCGCCGCGAGCGGCTCGCCCTCGGGGTCGAGCGCGACGATGGGACGTTCCGTCTCGAAACGCTCTCCGCCCTCCACCGGCGCGGCCCGCGGGGCCTCCTCCACGCGACCCACCGGCAGGGCCCACTGAAGCCCGGCGGCGCCGCGAATGGCCAGGGGATGCCACGGGTCGGCGGTCCCCGTGGTGACGAGCGCGTCGGCGTTCGCCGCCGCCGCCACGCGAATCGCCGCGCCCACGTTCCCCAGGTGGCGGGGATGGTCGAGGAGGACGACCGGCCCGTCCCCGCGCTCGCGCAGCACCCGGTCCACGTTCTGCTCGGGCCGTAGCGCGCCCGCCCGCACGCGGCCCGTGACGCCGTCGAACCCCTCGTCCGGAACCTCGCGCACGCGCTCGCCGAGCACCGTCGCCAGGTCCGGCGCCAGGCGCTGCGCCAGCGCGACGACCTCGTCGCGGCTCGCCGCCTCGACCTCCACCACCTCGGCGCCGAAGCGCAGGGCGTGCTTGAGGGCGTGAAAGCCCTCGATGCGGCATTTAGGCCGTAGACTCATAGTCGTCATCCCGTGATTCTGACGTCGTGCGGCACCGCGAGCACTCCTACCGGACACTGGGCCGGGCGATTCGCGAGCTTCGCCGGCAGCGACGGCTGTCGCAGGATGAGCTGGCCCGGCTCAGCCGCATGGACCGCGCCTATGTTGGCGCCATCGAGCGCGGCGAGCGCCGCCCCACGTACGGCAAGGTGCTCGACCTGGCCGACGCGCTGAGCGTCGCGCCCGGGGAGCTGGTCGCGCGCGCCACGGCGCCCCGGTCGGACGACGCGGCCTCGGCTCAGCCGTAGGCAGCGGCGCCGCCGAAGCCGGCCAGGGCGAGCCGCCGCCCCGTCAGCACGGGCAGCGGGCGGGGGCGCATGATCATCGGGGAACGCTCGCACCCGCGCGTCCACCCGCGCAGCGCGGAGAGCCGGGCCTCCAGCCCGCGCATCGCGCGGTGCTCGAGCATCCGGATGGCCACCGGCGTGCGCTCCAGCGTGCACGCGATGTCGTCGGTGCTGAACTCGAAGACGTAGCGCAGCAGGATCACCTGGCGCTGGCTGAGCGGCAGGCGCTCGACGAGCATCGCCAGGTCTTTGTCCGACAGCCACTCGAGGCTGAACGGCGCGTCGGGGACCGGGCTCTCCAGCCGCCGGTCCAGCTCGGCCGGCTCCTGCGGGCTCATGCGCCCCGTGCGCTGGAGCGTGCGCAGCACGACGTTGCGCGTGATCCGGAACAGCCAGGCGCGGAACGACGAGTCGGCGCGCACCTCGTAGCGCGGCAACGCCTGCGCGACGTTCCCGAACACCTGCTGGGCCACGTCCTCGGCCTCGTGCTCGTCGCGCAGCGCGACGCGCGCGTAGGCGTAAACGCGGTCGAAGTAGCGGCGGTAGAGCCCGTCGAAGGCCGACACGTCGCCGCGCTGGAAGCGCACCACCAGCCGGTCGGAGTCGATGTCCTCCTCCTGGCGACGCTGCACCTGGACGCGCTGGCGGAAGTCGAGCTCGCCCGCGTAGGGATGGACGTCCCGGGGAAGCTCGGGCGCGGCCACGCTCGGGGCCGTGCCGCGACGCTCGCCGAGCCGGCGCCCGCCGCGTCCGCGGGCGGTCCGGCGCTCCGCGCGGCGGCGCTCGAGGACGACGACCACGCCTGGCTCGTCCTCCCAGTGCGCGCACAGTTGGTCATGCACCACCGGCGCCAGGTCTTCCGGCACCACGCAGTACATCCCGCCCGCGGTCACGCCCTGAACGTCCCCGTGACGACCGTCGCCTCTCGTTCCTCGAGCCGCAATGTGCTCCTCCCCGCCCTTGACGGACCTCTCCGCAAGTTGCGGGCCAACCGTACCAGCCGCCGTCCGAGAAATGTGAAAAAGGCTGCGCGGTCAGATCCAGCTCAGCATTCACTACTGAAAAAATCGATATGTATGCGACGGTTCCCCCTCGACGCGCCGGAATCCGTCTGTTAGCGTTGCGCCCTCGGTTCGATGGGAGGACCGGCACGCGGGGACAGGGGAGGACTTGATGGTTTATTGCGTCGTTCCGTCGCACGTGACGGCCCGGGCCAGGCGGTCCATCGAACGCGGCCTGTCGAGCCGCCACGGCGTGGCGGTGGTTCGCGAGGAGCGCGCCGGCGAGCGCCGCGCGGACCGGGACCGGCGCCAGGCCGTCGAGGCCCGCGACGCGTGGTCCGAGCGCCGCCGCATCCGCTACGCCGACGGCCGCCGCGTGGCCGACCGCCGCGCCGTGCTGGTCCCCGTGGCGCCCCCCGCCGACCTGCCGCGCACCGCGCGCGCGCACGTCGCCGAGGTGGCGTTCCTGGAGGCGCTGGAGGTGCCGGGCGACCTGCGCGAGAACGTCGAGGCGGTGCGGGCGATCATCCGCTTCCAGTCGGGCGACCGCGACCTGGCGGAGCTGTACAGCCGCTGGTTCGACACGCTGTACACCTACCTGCAGGTGACGCTGGACCGCGGCGCCGACGTGGAGTCGCACGTCTCCGCCGTCCTGGCCGAGGCCCTGCGCGACGCGACCCACGCCGCGCCGCCCCCGGCGGGGGTGCGGGCGTGGCTGTTCGGGATCGCCTACCGCGTGTCGCAACCGGCTTGCATCCAGACCCCGGCGGCACCCGGCGCGTCGAACGACCCGGCGATCGCCGACAACGTCCGCACGGTCCTGGACTGGGTCAAAGACGACGATCTCGTGCTGCTCATCGAGCGCCGGCCCCCGGCCGAGCGCCACGTGCTCGTCCTGCGCTACTTCGCCGGCCTCGGGCTGGGCGAGATCGCGACGGCGATGGAGTGCAGCCCGGGCAACGTCGAGGCCCTTCTCCGGGCCGCGGTCGAGGCCCTGGACGCGTCGCTGGCCGCCGTCACGCGCAGCCCGCGCGTCGAGGGACGCCATCCCATGGGGCGCCTGACCCACCAGACGCCGGCTCTCCGGCAGCGTCGACGTGCGCTGCTGGCGGTCTGAGCGCCTTGCCCGGATCGGGCTCGCCGCGCTGGTCCTGGTCGCGCTGGCGACCCTCGCCGGCGCGTGCGGCAACGAGAAGCGCGACTTCCGGGTCCAGGAGCTGAATCCGCTCGTGAAGCGCGCCGGCGAGGAACGGGCCACCCTGGCGGCGGTGCTGCGGGCGTCGCGGCCGGGGCGCAAGCGCGACGCGCGGGCGCTGCACGAGCAGCTGGCGCGCGTGACGGGGGTGCTGCGACGGATCGCCGGCCTGAAACCGCCCGACGGCGTCGACGGGAAGTTCGACCGCTACACGCGCGCGAACTCGGCCTTCGCGGCGTCGCTGCGGGGCTTCGTCGAGGCGTTCGCGGCGGGCGACGGCGCGCGCCAGCGCCGCGCCGCCGAGCTGACCCGGACGAGCCTGGCCGAGGCGCAGCGCGCGCAGGTCGCGCTGCAGCACGCGCTGAGGTGAGTGGCGTGGACGACGAGACGTTCGACGCAAACCCGGAGCTCGTCGAGCGCCTGCGCACCATGCGCTGGCCCGAGGCCTCGACCGAGGCTCGCCAGCGGGTGTGGGCGGGCGTGATCCTCGAGCTCGAGGCGATGCTGCGCGCCCGCGGCGCCACGATCCCCCCGCCGTCTCGAGAGATGGAGCGCGCGGGGCACGAGCGCCTGCGCGAGCGCGACCTGCGCCGCCACGACTTCGCCAAACCGGGCGCCGAGAATCGCTACTCGGGCGCGCTCGGGGCGCGGGTGGCGGCGCTGCGGGGCGCGTCGCGGCCGCAGTTCGCGTAGCGGCCGGCGGCGGGCTCTACGGGTTCCAGCTCAGAGGTCGATCCTCCAGGCACAGGCCGTTGACCTGGAGCCAGTGGCGTTCTGTCGTGTCCCCATGCGCCCTGAAGGCGCGGGCCAGGCCGACCATCAAGGGGGGGTCCGAGATTTCGGCCACACAGCGCCCGTCCCATCTGTACCGCGCGTAGCTAAGGATCGGTCGTGTTCAGTTGGGGGCCAGCGAAAGCTGCTTTGCGAGGCTGTAGGCACCGCAAGAAAACTCCGGAAAACTTCCAGTGGCCTGCTACAGTTGAGGCGTGGCAACCCGAGAGCGAACTAAGACCAGTAAGGCAGCCGCGACGGGGGGAACGAGGCGCGGCGCTACGAACCCGTCGGCGCGAAGGCCATCCGTCGCGAGGGAGTGGGATGAGCTCGAGCGCACGCTCGAGATGTTCGGGCGTCTACTGTCGATCGCCGAGCACGAGTCGCGGTTGGACACTAGCTCCGGGGCTGCCGCTGCCCTAAAGGAGCTGGCATGGGACCACGTGCGCGAGGCCGCGCCCATCCGCGTCAGTCACGCCGAGAACATTCTCGGCGTGTCGAATCAGACAGTGCGTTCGTGGATCGACCTAAAGATCCTCGATGGCTTCCGGGGGTCGCCGCAGCGTGTAGGGCTTGAAAGCGTAGTCAAGGCGAAGCGCATCGCTGACGAACTGCGCGAGCAAGGCCGCGACCGGGATCTCATGAGCTCCATCCTCAGCCGGCTCGAAGCCCTCGGACTCGAGCAAGACAAGGAGTTCCGCAAGTCCGTCGGACAGATGCGCCGGCGCGAACGGCGGCCACGTCCTTACTGAACGTGCCGAACTTTCTGGTCTGGCCGACGGCGGTCGCCGACCGCCAGCTACGCGCCCTCCGCGGCCAGACGCGGAGGAACGCCAAGCTAGCGATGGACCGGCTGGAGCGGGACGGCTGCGAAGCTGCCGACTACCGCCTCGAAGGCGACGAGGTCGAGCGCTTCTGCGTCATCGACCTCGGGCGGGACTGGCGAATGATCGTGGCGTTCCCGGAGGGCACTGAGGTCGCAGTGGTACTGGTCGGCCGTCATATCGAGAGACGGCCAGAGATCCACGTATATCGCCGCCTATACGAGATGCTCAGCATCGAGCTCCCGACAGTCACTCAGCGGGTCGGGCACCCACCGTGTTGCCCGACCGGGGAGGCGCCTGTAGACCGCGACCTCGTCGACCGGGTCATTGCACGCGAACGCGAGCTGCGCCGCGGCAGGTGACGCGTCGAGGTGGAGTCGAACCTCGCGTTGGCGGCGTCGTGGGGCGCACGTGGCGGCGGGTGTCGGGCTGGATGCCTGCTACGCAGATGCGGGGAGCGCCCATACGGGTCAGGTGGGTGATCACGATCCGCATGTCAAAGGTGCACGGCGCGCAGCCCGGGCCACTGGGCGCCTAGGTAGTCGCAGACCAGAGCTCGATGGCACCTGTCCGGCGTCGGCTCGCTGCACAACAGGACGGTGCGGCTCTTGAACGCGTCCGGATCGAGGGCGTGTTCGATCCGGCGCTCAGCCATCAGGGCCAGGAACCGGCGCTCGTAGAGGGTCCAGTCGCCGCCGCGCTTCTTGAAGTCATCGAGGATCTCCTGAGTCGGAGCCAAACGGAGGTCGTGCTCGTACTGCGCTCCCAGGAGCTAGGAGATGCCGCAGCGGGCCAGACCGCGCTCGAGCGCCTCGCGGTCGAAGTGCGGTGCGATCCGGGAGTAGGGATAGGAACGGACATCGACGGCGAACCGAATTCCCTCGCCTGCAAGCAGGTCGCGCAGATGGTCGAACGGATGGTTCGAGTGGCCGACGGTCCAGATTGCGGACGAATCCATGTTCAACACAAGTCTAGGGAGGGGCGGAGACAGTCTGGCCGGCGGCACGCCCGCCCTGCGCTCGGCGTCTACAGCGGAGCCGCGCCGCACGCCAGCAGCGCGAAGCGCCGCCGGAGGAGGACCGGCATGGGCCGGGTCTGCGCCAGGAATGGGGCGCGGTCAACGCGCCCGATCGTCCCGCGGAGGGCGTGCAGGCGCGTCTCCAGCACCCGTGTGGCGCGATGCTCGAGCATGCGCACGGCCACCGGGCTGCGGTCCATCGTGTCGGCGATCTCGCGCGTCGTGAAGTCGAGCAGATAGCGCAGAAGGATCACCTGCTGCTGGCTGACCGGCAGGCGGGCCACGAGCATCGCCAGGTCTTTGTCGGACAGCCACTCGCCATCGATCTCGTTCGCCGGAGCCGCGCGCTCCACGCTGCGCTCGAGCTCGCCGGGCGCCTGCGGGGAGGACCGGCCGTTGGTCTGGCGCATTCGCAGCACGACGTTGCGCGCGATGCGAAACAGCCAGGCGCGGAACGACGAGTCCGCACGCACCTGGTAGCGAGGCAGCGCCTGGAGGACGTTGCCGAAGACCTGCTGCGTCGCGTCCTCAGCGTCGTGGTCGTTGCGCAGCGACACCCGCGCGTAGGCGAACACCCGGTCGAAGTAGCGCTCGTACAGCGCGTCGAACCCGGAGGTGTCGCCGCGCTGGGCCAGGACCACGAGGCGGTCGGAGTCGAGGTCCTCCGGGTCGCGCGACCCGGC
>DATLOP010000210.1:0-2882 GCA_035536255.1 Solirubrobacteraceae bacterium | reverse complement strand
AGCTTGCGCCCGTCGGCGATCTCGCGCAGGCGCGCGTGGACGGTGCAGCGCGCCCCCTCGGCGGCCGCGCCCACGTGCTTGACGCAGACCTCGAAGCCGACCGTGGCCCGACCCTCCGGGAGCTTGGGGAACGCGAGCATCGCGGCGTTGCGCTCCATCATCGCGATCATGCCCGGCGTCGAGAGGACGCTGCGCCCGATCGTCCCGCCCACGTCCGTGAGCAGCCGGTCGGCGACGACGAACTCGTCCTCGCGCTCGTCGCCCACTCGCAGCTCGCCGACCGTCTCCTCGGGCATCTACATCATCGTAAGGCCGCCGCTCACGCTGATCGTCTGCCCGGTGACGAACGACGCGTCGTCGGAGGCCAGGAAGGCGATCGTGGCGGCGACCTCGTCGGCCGTCCCCGCCCGGCGCATGAACGTGCTGGCGATCATGCCCTGACGCAGGCGCTCGCCCGCCTCGCCGCCCGCCGTGAGCTTGTCGAGCAGCGGCGTCTCGATGGGGCCGGGGCTGACCGCGTTGCAGCGCACGCCGTAGCGCGCGAACTCCCGGGCCACCGCCTTGGTGAACCCGATCACGCCCGCCTTGGCCGCGCTGTAGGGGATGTTCATCTCCGATCCGCCGCGGCCGGCCTCGCTGGCCACGTTGACGATCGCGCCGCGGCCGCGCTCGCGCATCCCGCCCACCACGCCCTGGGTGACCGCGAGGGCGCTGTGGAGGTTGAGCCGCAGCTGGAACTCCCAGTCCTCGGGCGCGATGTGCACGAACCAGCCCAGGCCGCGGTCCCCGCCGCCCGCGTTGTTGACCAGGACGTCCAGCGGGCCCACGGCCTCCTCGGCCGCGCGCAGCCCCGCGTTCACGGCGTCGAGGTCCAGGACGTCCATGGCGATCGCCGCGCCGTCGATCTCGCCCGCGACGTCGCGCGCGCCCGCCTCGTCGATGTCGGCCACGGCGACCCGCGCTCCCTCGGCGGCCAGCCGGCGCGCGGTGGCGGCGCCGATGCCCGACGCGCCCCCCGTCACCAGCGCGGTCCGCCCTTCCAATCGCATGCCGCGCGCACCCTATACGCTGGCGCGCCGATGACCCGGGAGCCCGTAGCCATCATCGGCGCCACCGGCGCGCTGGGCCACGGGCTGGCGCTGCGGCTCGCCGCGGCCGGCGTCCCGGTGGTGTGCGCGTCGCGCTCGGCCGAGCGCGCGGAGCAGGCGGTGGCGAAGCTGCGCGAGGCGGTCCCGGACGGAGCGTTCGAGGCGGCGGAGAACGCGGACGCGGCGGGGCGGGCGAACGCGATCGTCCTGTGCGTTCCGTTCCGCAACCAGTCGGAGAACCTCGCCAACCTGCGCGACGTCCTGCGCGAGGGAAAGCTGCTCATCGACGCCACCGTGCCCCTGGCCGCGGCCATCGGCGGCAAGGCGACGCGCGTGCTGGGCGTCCCCCAGGGGAGCGCGGCACAGCAGGCGGCCGAGATGGTCCCCGACGGCGTGCGCGTGGTCTCCGCCCTGCACACGATCAGCGCCGCCACGCTGGGCGACCCGGGTCACGTCCTGGACGAGGACGTGCTGATCTGCGGCGACCGCAAGGCCGACAAGCGCGAGGCCGCGGAGCTCATCGGCCTCATCCCCGGCCTGCGCTGCGTCGACGCCGGGCGCCTGGAGGCGTCGCGGATCGTGGAGTCGCTGACCGCGCTGCTCATCTCGATCAACGCGCGCCACCAGACCCACGCCGGGATCCGGGTGACCGGGCTGCCCGAGGATCTGTGGCCTCCCCCGTAGTCGTCCTGGCCGGCGGGACGGGCGGGGCCAAGCTGGCCCGGGGGATGCTCGACGTGGCGAGGGAGGACCTGGTCGTCGTGGCCAACACGGCCGACGACCTGGAGATCCACGGCGCCTACGTGTCGCCCGACCCCGACCTCGTCCTGTGGTGGCTGGCCGATCGCATCGACGAGCGCGGCTGGGGCCTGGCGGGCGACACCTTCGAGGTGATGGACGGGCTGCGCGAGCAGGGCGACGACGTGTGGTTCCACCTGGGCGACCGCGACCTGGCGGCGGGGCTGCGCCGCCGGCGGCGGCTGGACGAGGGGGCGTCGCTGTCGGAGGCGCTCGACGAGCTGCGGGTGTCCCTCGGCGTCCCCGCGCGAGTGGTGCCGATGACCGACGACCCGGTGCGCACCCGGGTGCGCTTCGACGGCCGGTGGTGGCCGCTGCAGGAGTACCTGATCCGCGCGGGCGGACAGGCGCCGGTGAGGGGAGTGGAGTTCGAGGGCGTGGAGGCGGCCCGGCCGGCCGCGGATGCTCTCGCCGCCATCGCGGAGGCGCGCGCGATCGTGATCGGCCCGTCGAACCCGGTGATCTCGATCGGCCCGATCCTGGCCGTGCCGGGGATGCGCGAGGCGATCGCGGCCTCCCCCGCCCCCGTCGTCGCGGTGTCGCCGCTGGTCGGCGGCGAGGTCCTCAAGGGACCGACGGCGGCCTTCCTGGAGTGGGCGGGCCGGCCCCTGGACGCGGGCGGGATCGCCGCCACCTACGACGGGGCGATCGACGGCCTGGTCGCCGACGACCGCACCAACGCCGTCCCCACGCTGCTCACCGACGTCCTGATGGACGGCGAGGCGGGCCGCCGCCGCCTGGCCGAGGAGACCCTGCGCTTCGCGCTCGCCCTCGCCCGCTGAACCGGGCCAACAGCGACAGTTCACCGCGGATAGCGCGGTCAAGTGTCCTCGGTAGCGTGTCCCGGAGCGATGCGGACGTTCGCGGTCCTCCCGGTCAAGCGCTTCGGCGCGGCGAAGCAGCGGCTGTCCGCGGGGCTGGAGCCGGCGGCGCGCGCGGTGCTGGCCGAGGCGATGGTGCGCGACGTGCTGGACGCCCTGGGCCGCGTCGAGGCGC